>DASXJO010000382.1:0-2178 GCA_036497385.1 Candidatus Angelobacter sp.
GCAACAATACTGGAAAGCCGCGGATGCCTTTCGAAAAGTAGTCGAAATCGGTCCCGGTTACGCGGATGGCTATGTCAATCTTGCCATTGCCACTTATTCGCGGCTGGTGGATACGCGCATTGATCCTGACGGACCAGGTAACTTATCGGCAGCGAATTCTTCTTATGACAAGTATGAGCCGGCATTGCACTATCTCAATCAAGCACTGGAAAAGAACCCCTCAAGTTTGCGCGCCGTCTTCTATAAAGGATTAATCTATCGACTGGAAAATCGGCTAACTGACGCTGTCAGTTATCTCCAGCCCGTAGTTAAAGCCTATCCTCGTTTCCGGCAGGCCCGCCAGGAATTGGGCTATGCCTATTACCTACAGAAAAAATACCAGCCGGCGCGTGAACAGTTTCAAGCTTTGCAATCCATCAATCCAGACGATCTCAGCGCGCACTTTTATTTGTCTCTGGTTTATGCGCAGCTCGGAATGAAAAAAGAGGCCGCCGAGGAAGGCGCTTTATACGCGGAACACAAAGATGATCCGGGCGCGGCGCTATTGGCTCTCGACTTTCGTTATCGAAATCCACTGGTGGCGCATGAAAATGAGCCTTACCATCTCCACAGTTCTCCTTCGCGTCCTCAAGATGAGCACGCCGGAAAGAAGTGATCTCGACTATGCTCACGGCCCAAATGACTTACGTTGAAAGCACGGATATCCGTCCGCTCAAGAGTTTTTGCTCTATGGCGGTTCTGGTCTGCCTCATGTTTGCCATGGCGACGCCGGTAAATGGCCAGGCCGCGAAATCGTCGTCGTCAAAACCCCAAACTGATCTTGGGTCATCCGCAACATCGGTTCGAGTGGCGCGGCCGCACGAGCAATCGATTTCGGAAAATGACTGGCGTGAGGAGATCACGCACAACCCGAGCGCACCGGTTACTATCATCGAGTTTTTTGACTACCAGTGCCCATTCTGCTTCAAGACAAACCCTGCACTCGCGGAAGCTATCAGGAACCATCCCGGCAAAGTCCGTCTGGTGCTGAAGCATCTTCCGCTTTCCATTCATCCTGATTCCGCGCTGGCTCACCAGGGTGCGCTGGCCGCGGGTGAACAGGGCCGGTTCTGGGAAATGCATGATCTTTTATTCGCCAACCAGAGCAAAATCAAACTGCCTGACCTTCTTCACTATGCGCAACAGCTGCATCTTGATGTTCCAAGTTTCCGGAAAGCCTTGGAAAGCGGACGGTTCCGTCATGTCATAGACGATGACAGGGCCATGGCGCGAGGACTGGGCATATCTTCTACGCCGGCATTTTTCATCAATGGACAATCATTCATTGGCCAACTATCGGCCAGCAGATTGAACGCAGCGATTGACGAAGCTTTAAATCCCACGGCTTCCGCGACAGTTGCGGCTCCCGGCACGGTATCCGTCGCGAACCTTGATCTTTCTCGCGCGCCGGTACGCGGCCAGCCTCAAGCCCCCATCACGATTATTGAATTCTCTGATCTCCAGTGCCCCTTCTGCGCCAGTGTGACGCCGACCTTGCGGGAACTGATGAAGCAGTATCCTGATCAGGTCCGCTGGGTTTTTAAAAACTTTCCTCTCGACTTCCATGCGGACTCGCCGCTGGCCCACGCAGCTGCTTTGGCGGCGGAGCGGCAAGGCAAATTCTGGGAAATGCATGATCTGATTTTTGCCAACCAGCACAACCTTAAGCGGGATAACCTGCTGGCTGAAGCGCGCAGCCTGAATCTGGATATGGATAGATTCACTGCCGACCTGGACAGCGCCGACATCAGGAAGCAACTGGCAGCTGACAAGAAGGAAGGTGAGGGGCTGGGCATCAACGGTACGCCATCCTTTTTCATCAACGGCCAGCCTCTTTCCGGGGCGATGCCGATGGAGCAGTTTCAGGCGGCGATCAATAATGAATTAATTGCTCTTGGCAAGCCAGCCGTGCCGCTAGCTGCATCTGCCCAATCTGCAACCGTTCGCAAAGAACCTGAGATAAGTTTTGGTTCACCCGATTCACCTATAACGCTCGCATGGTTTTCCGACCTGCAAAGCGGACTAAGCCCAAAGGCCGCGCTCCTGGTCCACAAGCTCATCGACTCACATCCCGGACAAATCAGGCTGGTCTTTAAGAATCGACCCCTGGAAATTCATCCCGGCGCCATGCTTCTGCAT
>DASXJO010000383.1:0-6052 GCA_036497385.1 Candidatus Angelobacter sp.
GGGAAAGTCGTGGCCTGCGCGCAGAAAGAGCACAGGCAAATCTATCCGCAGGCGGGATGGGTGGAGCACGATGCGGAAGAAATCTGGCAGCGCACACAGGATGTAATGGCCCAGGCAATGGCAGAGGCGCGACTGAAGGCCCGCGACCTGGCCGCGATTGGAATCACCAACCAGCGCGAGACGGCCGTGCTGTGGAGCAAGAAGACAGGCAAGCCGCTGCATAACGCAATCGTGTGGCAAGACACGCGCGTAGCTGAAGAAGTGAGCAAGTTTGCCAAAGAGCCGGGCAACGGGTTCTTTCGCAGCCGGACAGGATTGCCGCTCTCAACATACTTCAGCGCGCTCAAGTTGCGCTGGCTGCTGGAAAATGTTTCCGGGGCGCGCGGGCAGGCTGAAAGCGGCGAGGTGCTGTTCGGCAATATTGATTCGTTTCTGTTGTGGAAGCTGACCGGCGCAGAGAACACCGGCCTGCACGCAACTGATGTGACCAACGCCAGCCGCACACAATTGATGAATCTGAAAACGCTGGAATGGGATGAGGAGCTATTGCGGGCCTTTTCCATTCCACGACAAGTCCTGCCGGAAATTCGATCCAGCAGTGAAGTATACGGCCACATTGCGCAAGGGCCACTGGAAGGCGTGGCGATTGCAGGAATCCTGGGCGACCAACAAGCGGCGCTAGTAGGGCAAACGTGTTTCAGAAGCGGCGAAGCGAAGAACACATACGGCACCGGCTGTTTTCTGCTGATGAATACCGGCACGAAGCCGACGGAATCTAAACACGGACTGCTTACGACCGTCGCTTATAAGCTGGGGAAGGAGCCAGCGAGATATGCTCTGGAAGGCAGCGTCGCAATCGCGGGCGCGCTGGTGCAATGGCTGCGTGACAACCTGGGCCTGATCAAGACCAGCGCCGAAGTGGAGGAACTGGCACGAACGGTGGAAGATAACGGCGGCGTGTACATGGTCCCGGCATTTTCCGGGCTATATGCGCCATATTGGAAAGAGCATGCGCGCGGCGTGATTGCCGGCTTGACGCGCTATGCCAACAAGGGCCATCTGGCGCGGGCGGCGCTGGAAGCGGTGGCGTTCCAGACGCGCGAAGTGGTGGAAGCGATGGAGCAGGATTCAGGCATACGGCTGGAAGAGTTGCGTGTGGACGGAGGAATGGTGGGCAATGATCTGCTGATGCAGTTTCAGGCTGACATATTGAATCGGCCCGTCGTGTTGCCATCGACGAAAGAGACCACGAGCCTGGGCGCTGCTTATGCGGCAGGGCTGGCCATGGGATTCTTCAGCAGCGTGGATGCGCTGCGCAGTCAATGGTCGGCGGAGAAGATATGGAATCCGGCGATGGAGCCAACCCGGCGGGAACAGATGTACAAGGAGTGGAAGAAGGCGGTTACAAGGACGTTTGATTGGATGGAACCAGCGTGAAGAAGTTGCTTTTCTGTGATAGCCGCCGTCGCTATCGATCTAAGTAGGAAGCAAAGCAAATCGAGCAGGGCTGAATTGAGCAGCGCACAGAGTTCTTCACTACCGCATCTGGCCACCCAGCCTTGAAAGAGAGAATCCTAATCATGGTCACATCAAATGAACGGAGGCAAGTGCCATGAAGGCAGCATTTCTCATTGGCCGTCTGGTGTTTGGCGGATTCTTTCTCTATAACGGCATCAATCATCTCAAGCAGCGCAAGCAACTGGGGCAGTATGCAGAGTCAAAGAACGTTCCCATGGCTGAAGCCACCGTGGCGGCAACCGGCGTGGTGTTGATTGCCGGCGGCGCCAGCATATTGCTGGGCGTAAAACCCAAGCTGGGCACCGCCGCGGTCGCGGGATTCCTGGCGGGCGTTTCACCCGTAATGCATAACTTCTGGAACATGGAGGACCCGCAGCAGCGCATGAACGAAATGATAAATTTCAGCAAGAACATGGCACTGCTTGGCAGCGCCCTGGCGCTTATGGGGGTGGAGGAGCCGTGGCCGGCAAGTGTTCCCATTGGCCAGGATGAGATCGCAGCACGCGGCTATGAAGACCTGATTGCCGCATAAATTATAAGGCGAGAAAACACCATGCGCAGAAGAGAATTTCTTAGAGGTGTAGCTCTGGCGGGAATCGCAGCGCGCAGCACGCGAGGCCTGGCCAGCAGCGTTGCCGGCGGCACGCAATCGAGTACAGCCGGGAATAAAGAAGGAGGCTCGATGATCTATCGCACACTGGGGCGGACAGGCGAGCGCGTTTCCGCCATTGGCATGGGCGGGTTTCACATCGGGCAGCCCAAGCTTACCGAAGATGACAGCATCAAGCTGATTCGCGCCGCCATTGACGGCGGAATCAACTTCATGGATAACTCATGGGACTACAACAAAGGGGAGAGCGAAATCCGCATGGGGAAAGCGCTGAAGGACGGTTATCGACAAAAAGTTTTTCTCATGACCAAGCTCGATGGCCGCACGAAAGAAGAAGCTACGAAGCAGATCAATGAATCTTTGCAGCGCTTACAGACCGATCACCTCGACCTGATCCAGCACCACGAAATTATCCGCTTTGACGATCCCGACCGCATTTTTGCCGAGAATGGCGCGCAGGAAGCCGTGCTGGAGGCAAAGAAGGCCGGCAAGGTGCGTTACATCGGATTTACCGGACACAAGGACCCGCATATCCATCTCTACATGCTGGAGGTGGCGGCGAAACATAATTTCCATTTTGACACGGTGCAGATGCCGCTGAACGTGATGGACGCGCACTTCCGCAGCTTTGGCAAGCTGGTGCTACCTAAACTGGTGGAACAACAAATTGGCGTATTGGGAATGAAATCCATGGGCGACAAGATCATCCTGAAGAGCGGCGTGGTCCAGCCCATGGAGTGCCTTCACTACGCAATGAATCTGCCAACTTCCGTGGTGATTACCGGAATCGACAGCCAGGAAATATTGCAGCAGGCCTTTGAAGCAGCCAAAACTTTTAAGCCGATGAGCAAAGAAGCGGTCGCGGCTCTGCTGGCCAGGACAGAGAAAGTGGCAGCGCAAGGCGAATACGAACTGTTTAAGACTTCCGCGCACTTTGATTCCACGGCGCACCATCCGGAGTGGCTGGGCGGACAGTCACCGCATGTGGACCAGCTTGCTGGACCTCCGGGCTAAGCGGCGGACGTTATGGCTGGGAATTGATTGGCACAAACTCCGTTTTTACATCGCCGTTTGGGCTAATGGTGTGCATGGCAAAGCCGAGCGGAGTGCTCCATGGAAGCAGGCGGCTGGTGGTCGGTGCGACGTGCCAGGTGATGCCGTCGCGCTCGAAAATACTTCCGGCATGCCAATGGCCCGCAAGCATATGCTTGACGCCGATCCGATGCAGCAGATTTAATTCCCGCGAGCGATACGGCTCGTTGATTACCCAATAAGGCTTAGGATCTGGAGGCATATTGTCACCGCGGGCGGCAGGGATGTGCTGGATACCGATAATGATATTTCCGCCGCGCTGGTCGCGATCACCGTCATTGTTTTGCCGATCATCATTTTGACGATCATTATTTTGATGATCGTTATTTTGACGATCATTATTTTGACGATCGTTATTTTGTCGACCATCATTTTGATGATCGTCGTCCGCGTCGGCTTGGTTCTGCGGGTGGTCGCGATTGTCTTGATTCCGGCGGCCAAATTTCCACCAGGGGCGACGAGTGCCGTTATCTGCGTTGCGCCCTGATCCCTGTCGTGAAAGCCAGGAAAGCATTTTCTGTGATTCGGCTTCAGTCTGCGGAGGCATCGGCTCTGGAAACTGCGCATCAAAGTTATCGAAATTGCCTAGAAGCTGGGAATCAATTACCAGAAATGTGACGCCCTTGACCTGAAAGCGGTAATAGTCCGGGCCAAAGACCTCGCGATATTTGGCGACGTCGTTAGTGTGGACATCGTGGTTTCCCGGCGCGTAGTACACAGGCGCATGCAGCCACTTTAAGATACCGCGGGCGCGCAACCACTCATCGTAGTTTTCGCCCACATCGCCGCTCACGATCACAGCATCCGGGTGGCGCGCATTTACCATGTCCACCGTACGGCGCAAATTATCGAACGCGTGCGGAGCTTGAGGTTCTCCCAAATGCGTGTCACTGATCTGGGCGATGGTTACTTGAGCATGGCCCGCAGCGGGTAACGCCAGCATTGCGGCGCAGCATAGCAGCACAAACAGCACGCATTGGATCAGAGGCACAGTCTGTCGCCCAAAGGATTTTGTTGTAGTTTCAGCTCTCATGGATATTACGTAAGAACCTATTTTGTGCTCTGGAGTTGTCAGGACAATAGTTCATCGGTAATCTGTTCACCGGCGCCGATGGAACTTTCAGCGCACGAAAGCATCAAATCTTTATGGAAAATTTACAAACTGTGGTCTTAGGCGGCGGATGTTTCTGGTGCCTGGAAGCGGTGTTCGACCGCATGGAAGGCGTCACGTCAGTTGAATCGGGCTATATGGGCGGCCACGTGGATAGGCCTACGTACCGGCAGGTCTGCAACGGCGATACCGGGCACGTTGAGGTGGTGCGCGTCACATTCGATCCCGCGGTGGTTAGTTTCCGGGAGATTCTGGACGTATTTTTTTCTATCCACGATCCCACCACGCCCAACCGCCAGGGCGGCGACATGGGTACGCAATATCGCTCGGCCATTTTCTATTCCACGGAAGAGCAATACCGCGAAGCGAAGAAAGTCATTGATGAATTGAGCGCCGCAAAACACTGGCCGAACCCAATCGTTACATCGTTGGAACCGGCGGCTAAATTCTATGTGGCTGAGGATTATCACCAGGAATATTTCGCCAACAACGGGAACCAGCCCTATTGCCAGTTTGTGGTAGCGCCTAAGGTGAAGAAATTCGAACAGAAATTTGCGCAAAAAATTAAGCCCTAAGCGCAACATTTTCGGCCAATTGGTGTTGGCCTAAGTTGTTTGTTTTTATGGGCATGCCAGCCCTCCTTCGGGGTATCAGCAGCATCCAAAATAGCGATAGAAGGCAAAACCGACGCGAGGAGAACCTATGAAACGCTTAGTTACATTGTTGTTTGCATTTGTCATGACTGCTTCTTTATGCATGCTGGCGCAGGAGCCCGCTGCCAACCAGGGAGCCAATGACAAGAAGACGGCCAAGGCCGAGCAGAAAGAAGCCAAGGCTGCGGCAAAAGACAAGTCCATGAGCCTGACCGGTTGGGTGAAAGACCAGGACGGCAAAACCATGTTTATCAACGACAAAGATAAGCAGGCATGGAACATCGAGAACATGGATGCCGTGAAGGGCCACGAAGGCCATCACGTAAAGGTCAAGGCCAAACTGAATGAAGCTGACCACTCCATGAACGTGGAAAAACTCACCATGATGCGCAAGGCCAAGCAGACGGCTGAAGAGAAACAAAAGGAAGAAAAGAAATAGTAGCGGTAACATTTAGCAATGAGACATGGGCGGAGCCTGCGAGCTTCGCCCGTATTTTTTGCTATATGCTTGAAGAGTGCATACTTCCCTGCCAGCGGCCGACCAGAAGCTTATCCAGATTGTGGATACCGCGCTGGCTGAAGCGGCGCGCAAGAGCGGAGACTGGCTGGTGTGCCGCAAAGGATGCACGCAGTGCTGCCACGGGCCATTCGCCATCAGCCAACTGGATGCATGGCGGCTGCAGAAAGGCTTAGATGAACTCAGGTCGAGCGATCCGAATTGGGCGGAGCGAGTACGCCAACGCGCACGACACTCAGTAAAGCAATTATCGGCCAATTTTCCTGGCGATCCTAAGACCGGCATTTTGGCCGAAGATGAAGAAGCAGAAGCAGCGTTCGCCGACTTTGCCAATGACGAGCCTTGCCCCGCGCTTGATCCTGAGACTGGAGCTTGTGACTTATATGACGCACGTCCCATGACGTGCCGGACGTTTGGTCCGCCGGTGCGGTCAGGGCCGGAAGAAGGGCTCGCGGTCTGCGAGTTGTGTTATCACGGCGCAACGGACAAGCAGATTGCCGAATGCGAGATGTCGCCTGATCCCGACAATGTGGAAGAGCGGTTGATTGCGG
>DASXJO010000384.1:0-5445 GCA_036497385.1 Candidatus Angelobacter sp.
GGCAGGGAATTGGGCGCTGGTTTATGGGCATCTTGGAGCGCGGGCCTTTGGCGTGGCAGGCAGCGGATGGTCAACATGCATTTCCCGCGCTTATATGGTGGTGGTGCTGGCGGTTGCAGCCGTGTATTACGACCGCAAACGGTCCAGCGGATTGTGGAGCGCTTCGCGGCGTATTGAACTCGCTCGCATACGCTTGCTGCTGCGGCTGGGATTACCGGCGGCGGCACAGCTTTTATTGGAAGTCGGCGCATTCGCCATGGCGACTTTCCTTATCGGCAAACTGGGCGCGGTGCAGCTTGCCGGACACCAGATTGCTTTGAATGTCGCGAGCTTTACTTACATGGTGCCGCTTGGCATTTGTTCGGCCGCAGCCGTGCGGGTGGGCCACGCCATGGGGGCGCGGGACGTCCAAGCGGCCGCTCGCGCCGGATGGATGGCAATTTTTTTTGGCGCGCTTTTCATGTCGTGCTCAGGACTCGTACTGTTTTTATTTGCCCGGCCGATAGCGCGCGCGTATACGCCTGAAGCCGCCGTGGTGAATGCCGGGGCAACATTGTTGCTAGTAGCAGCGGTGTTCCAGTTATTCGATGGCTTGCAGGTCGTTGCCACCGGAGCGCTTCGCGGCGCCGGTAACACACGCATCCCCATGCTGGCCAATTTTGTTGGCTACTGGGTAATTGGACTTCCGCTGGGCGCGTTCCTGTGCTTCAAGATGAAAATGGGCGCGGTAGGCATGTGGCTGGGACTTTGCCTGGCACTGGTATTGATTGGGAGCGCTTTGCTTGCTGTGTGGCAAGCGGAAATTAAGAAACTTACCGTGACTAGATCAACAGCAAGCGGAGTGTGATCTGGCGTCATGCATTGTAAAAGGCGAGCCCGAAGGCCCGCCTTTTAGTTTGTACACGTATGCCGGTTAGAAGCGAACGTGGAATGAGAGTTGGAACTGGCGACCGGCATTGTTGTCAACTGCGGAAGGATCGCCAATGCCTCCAAACACTGGATCAAGCAGGTTGGAACTGACCCTGCCATGGGTTATATCGCTCAGATGCAGGATTTGACCGCCGCTGCCCGCGTAGGTTCCGTTAGGCCGCATGCAACTGACGCAACTCGGTCCCCCTAGACTCAGCAGTGACAATGCGTTGAACGCGTTGAAGCCCTGGTAATTGGCGTGATTTAAAAGGTTCAGAGCGTCCGCCTGAAGTTCGATTCGCACATTTTCAGCTTTCGGTACACGAAACGTCTTCTTGAGAGACGCGTCCGTGCGATAGAAGGGATCACTTCGACCGGCGTCCCGCTTCAGGTTTCCATTGAGTTGCTTGAAATCGACCACTGTGTTGGGGTCGTCCGCTGCGACAGAACCGGAGGGGCTGGCATCTGCCGGCGCCGCAAAGGTATTTGCGAATGGCCCATTAAGAATCAGACCATTCGTTCCATCTGCGGACGCGAGGCCGGCGCTTGAAAGTGTTCCATCCGGCAGAACGTTCGGACGCTGTTGAGTTTCGCTGCCAGTGCCAAAGAAGATGGCATTGGCATAGCCGCCCGTACCCGTCGAGAAGGGGTAAGGCCGACCGGACTGTAGCTGCTCAACGACACCGAAGGTGATGTCATTGGTGAACCAGCGCAGAACGTTGGTATCACTCAGCCGGCCACTATCGAACACGCCACTGAAGTTCACGGCGTGCCGGACGTCGTTGAAGGCCGGGCCACGTTCTGCTTTGATGTTAGTCGGATCTCCTGGTTCGGAAAGTCCGAAGAAATCTTCTCCCGAGGTGATGGCATGTGACCACGTGTAGCTGCCATTGATGGAGAAGTGATGAGACATCCTCTTGGTAACGCTCAGAAGCATTCCGTTGTACTGCGAGGTGCGCGAGTTTTCATTGGTGCGAATGGCAGTGAAACGGTTGTCTGGCCGGGCGCTTGGTCCCTGAGTTGCAACCAGCGCTGGATCGACCGGCGCCTGGTTCTTGAAATAGAAGAACCCAGGATGGGCGGGATCAGCCGCGATCACCGGAGCGTTAACATCACGTTCGCCAAACAGACCCGAGCCAAACTGTCCGATGTACTGGATTTCAGCAACAACATTTTTGCCGAACTCGTGCTGAATGCCGGCATTAAGCATGTGAATTTCGGGGTTGTGGAGGTTGGTTGAGATGGGCCGGACGCGACCGAAGAAATCCCCTCCCGGCGGCACGAGCGCTGCCAACAATGCCGGGCTGGGAGCGTTGGGATATGCGGCCAATACGGCTGGATTGGTGGTCGTGACCGTGTTCAGAGTAGTGCCGTCAAAGTTGAGCGAGTCCAGTACCACGTTATTGAAGGCAAGCATCGTAACTTCCGCGAACGATGCTTTGAACAAAGTTCCTTGCCATGGTTGATAGGTAAAGCCCAGACGCGGCTGCCAGTTGTTGTGATCAGACGAACAGGCTGAGATAATCCCGTTTCCCTGCAAGCACGTGCCATTTGGTCCGTGGATTTTGCCACCCTTGAACGCTCCGGCTTCCAGGTCATAGCGCACGCCGTAATTCAGGGTGAAGTTTCGGAATAGCTTCCAGGTGTCCTGGACGTAGAAACCGTAGATGTTGTCCTTGGAGGTAACCTGACCGGGACCCGCCCCGAAGGTGAAGGAGACGGCAGCTGTATCGGCCGAATTGACCCTGTATTGACCAAAGTGGAACTGCGGGAACAATGAGAACCAGGGATAGTAGCTCACAGTGCCGCCGGTTTTGAACGAGTGATTGCCGTGGGTCCATGTGAGGTTGTCAATGTACTGGTAGCGTTTGTTCAATCCGCCCTGCGGGCAGCAGAAGTTGGCTCCTGAAATTGTTCCCGTCTTAGTGTGTATGGCGCCGGGCACGTCCGTCTTGTCCGGAGTGCTGGTCAAGGTCCGAACAAAAGCAAAGCGCGCTTCGTTCACTAGAGTCGGAGTGAGCGAAGAAACGATGCCGGCATTGAGTGTGCTCACGTGGGCGACATTGGAAGTTAGATCTTCCGGAGTGATGTTATTGCTGGTCTGGACGATGAGATTGTCCTGCAGGATGCGATCCACGTTGAAGCGGGCGGTGAGCATGTGCCTGGCGGAGAGGCGATAGTCGATCTTGCCCGACCACAGCAAGTTGTTGACCGGCTCGGGCAATGTGATCGAGCTTCCGTTCGGCGTCAAAGTAAGCGGTACGGCCTGGCGGCTCAGTTCATAGCTGCCAAAGAAAAAGAGCTTGTCTTTAATGAAGGGGCCGCCAATGGTGAATCCGCCCTCCTTGCGATGGAAGGGGGCGCGGTCGCAACCATCAATACTGGTGAGAGTTGAACCTGTAAAATCCGAGTCCGGGCAGGGGTGCGGTCCCGCGACGGTATGGGGCACCGCTGTCTGGAACAGCCCAAGGTTGTAAATCGCACTTGACGACTGGAGGTTGCGTCCGCGGAAATACATGTGGGCGTCGCCATGGAATTGATTGGAGCCGGACTTGGTCACGGCATTGATGATCAATCCGCCGGCCTGTCCGTATTCCGCATTGTAATTGTTGGTGAGGACTTGGAATTCCTGGATCTCGTCCACCGACGCACCCAGTCCGTCACGACCGGAAACCAGCTGGTCCGTAATATTCGCGCCGTCTACGTTGTAAAGATTGGCGCGATTGTTGATTGAACCCGGACCAATTAAGTCAGTTGTCAGAGTGCTTGTATCCTGCTTTACGCCCGGGGCCGTCAATGCCAGTGAGGCGTAATCATTTACGCCGCCTGTGCTGGCAGCGAACGTTGGCAGCTTCTGCATTTCTACGTCGGTCACGCTGGTGGAAACCTCGGTCTTGGTGGTCTCAACTAGCGGAGCTTGCGTTGTGACCTCAACGCTTTCCGTTGATCCTGCCAGACCCAGTTTGAAGCTGAGATCTCTCTGGTCGCCCAGGTTCAGTCGAATATCTTTTGTTGAACCTGAGGCAAAGCCTTTGGCATCGACGGCCACATCGTAAGTGCCCGGTTGCAGATTGGGAATCACATAGTTGCCAGTTGAAGTGGTCATGGCTGAGCGGCCTGTGCCGGTAGCTTTGTTGGTTGCGGTTACCTTGGCGCCCGGAACGACCGCTCCCTGCGGGTCAACCACGGTACCCGAAATTTGTGCGCTGGATGCGCTCTGTGCGTTTGCCATGAACGGCAAACAGCATAAGAAGGCGATAGTGCAGAACTGGTGCAAACGCTTCATCGGGGATCTCCTTGATTCGAGCTTCATCTCCCTCTCCATGGACAAAGCAACCAGCGAACTCCAGTGTCGCTGATTGCAAGTACCGGGAGACGCAGAGAATTCTAACCCGTTTTGGTGGTACGTCCAGTGAAATCAAATGTCTTTCGACCAAATCAGTAGCGGATTTGCTATTCATCACAGAATTAAAGCTCTCCATAACAAAAAACAAAAATCTGACCGTTGAATCGCGGGGGCAGCCACGAGTTTCTGGCCACTCAGACAATACGGATTTCGGAAATCTCGCGCGGGGTACTGTTCCACCAGAGAGTCATGCGTTGCCGATAGTTCGAACCGGGGCGTATAAGGAGTCCAGCGACGTTACGAAGGTAATAGCCGGTTCCATAATGGGAAATAGCAGCTTTGGGCGTATCAGGTCCCGCTCTTAAGTTTAGGTTTTATATGTTTTTCGCGGGTTTTTATGGGTATCTCCCGATAGATAGCGCAGAAGCCATACTACTTAAGGACATGTACGATAGTGTAGATTCTTAAGGTATATCACTGAACGTGTGTACCTGGGTACCGGTTGACATTCGAACAGTTGTTGCTATATTCGCGCCTGAGGCCGGTAAACCATGAACAATATATATGACGCGATAAAAGAGAAAGAGAACCAAATTGCCATTTTCCAGGCGCAGATCTCAGGGTTGAATGCTGAGATTGAAGCTCTGCGTGTAGCAGCGCGCATCCTGGAAGGCGGCAACAGCCAAGGCGTCCCGGAATCGGCACGTCCGGTGGCAGTGCAGACATCCAGCAACGGTAGTGACAAAACAAAACGGGTCTGGCCGTAAAGACAGGCTGCTCGTCGCCGACACGCGTCCATGCCCCCTCGCTTCCACGGCGAGTCCCCCACGCAACGCGTATCCGGCAAAAGCGCTCACGTCTTACGTTCGCGGTCCGCTTGGTTTTTGGATCCCAGATTTAAAAGATCGGCAATCGTGCCATTGGCGTGAGCCGGGCAGGGTTTGTGAACAGAGCAGCGCATTGAGCGGTTAGATTTCACCGCTCTTGAGGGCATTAACAGAAATTCCGGGGCCACAGCGAGTTAAGTTAAAGACAAAAAATAGAGTTTGAGGGACGGGCGTACACATGGCAACCCAAGCTTCAGATACTGCTAACAACACCGCGAGCAAGAGAGCGCGTGGCGCTTCGCCGGACGATCTGGCGGTAGTGGCGCAGCGCGCCCAAGCGTTTACCAATGCTTCCGGGGTGGC
>DASXJO010000385.1:0-3080 GCA_036497385.1 Candidatus Angelobacter sp.
GCCATGCCAGAAGGTCCGGCTGAAGGCGTGCTCTATCCCACGCAGTTGCGGCTCAACCTGATTGATACCTATCGCAATCTGGATGACGATGCCGCAATCACCCAGCAGCTCAGAATCGCACAGCAGGAACTGGCCAAAATCCAGGTGCAAGGTCCGCAGCAGGTGGACTATCTGCGGCTTCGCGCGGCCATCAAAGGGCTGGCCAATGATTCCCCCGGCGCTGAAGCTGACCTGAAGCAGGCGCTGCAGCTTGATCCTGAGAATGACAATGTGACGTTGCAGTATGGCAGCCTGCTTTGGAAGATTGGCCGCAAAGGCGAAGCACGGCAGATGTACACCAACCTGCTCAAGCGCGATGAGAAAAACCGATATGCGCTGGAAGCGTTGGGCTACCTCTCTCGCGATGAAGGCGACAATAAAGCAGCTGAAGGTTTCTTTGGCCGCATGGCTGCCGCTTATCCCAACGACTACGTCCCTTACATGGCGCTGGGCGATCTTTACACCGCAATGAAGCAGTATCCCAAAGCGCAGTCGAGCTATGAGAAGGCACACAAACTCGCGCCGACAAATTCACAGATCGTGGCCAGCGGATCCAACGCCGCCATTGAAGCAGGCAAAGTTGATCTAGCCGGAGAATGGATCGCGCGGGCCACCGGCACCATGAAGAACGATCCGCGAGTGATGCGCGAAACAGAGCGCTACCTTTTCCTGAAAGGCCGCTACGCTGAATCTGCCCGGCTGGGCGAACAGGCAATTGTGAAGCTGCCGCACGACCGTGATGCCGCCGTTTACCTAGGCTATGACTATTACAACCTTGGCCGTTACGATGAAGTTCTGGCGCTGGTAAGCCGCTACGAAGGCACTATGCCCAAAGAGGCCAACTTCCCCTTGCTCGCCGGGCATGTGCATAAGCAAAACCAACTCTTACAACAGGCCATCGACGATTTCTCCCGCGCATTGGATAAAGACCCAAAGATGTTTGAAGCGCTGGTGAACCGTGGGTACGTTCGCAATGACATGCAAGACGCGCAGGCGGCCATTCGCGACTTTGAGCCCGCGCTCAAGATGAACCCCAACAGCGGTATCGCGCGGCTTGGTCTGGCTTTCTCTTATCTGCAGCTGCATCGCTCACGCGAAGCGCTGGAAGAAACCAACAAGGCTGAGAAGCTTCTGGGCGAATTAGGCGCAACTCATATGGCCCGTGCTACCGCTTACCGGCAGATGCGCGTACTGGATAAAGCCGTATCTGAATATCGCGTGGCGCTCAAGTACTCTCCTGACGATCTGAAACTTCATCTGGCACTGGCGGATGCTCTTTTCCATGCGCGGCATTATGCTCAATCGATTAACGAACTCGATGCTTCGCTGAAACTTTCTCCTGATGATCCTTTGATTTACGCCAATATGGCTTCAGCCTACGCGCAACTAGGCCGTCGCCCTGAGACGTTTAAGTACATCCAACTAGCGGAGCAGGAAGCAGTGGACCAATCTGCGATCCTGCTGGCCACCGGCGATGCGCTGCTAACTTTAGGTGATCGACCGGCTGCGTTGGAACGCTTTACCCGCGCGCTGGATGCACCAGACGCGAATCGCGTTGACGTTCGTATAGAGTTCGCAAAACTCTTTGTGCACGAGGGCAAGTTTAACGATGCTAAGCAGGAAGTAGCGCTGGCCTTTGCTGAGTCGCGCATTGGGGAAGCTTCTCCCGTCACCGCCGACAATCTAGTGGAAGCAGCCAATATTTTCCTGGCTGCCCATGACTTTGATCTCGCCGAACGCTATTTCGCCAAGGCAAAAGATCTGGGCGCTTCTGACGACACGGTAGCCATTGGGCTGGCCAACACTTACATCGCGCAAGGAAATGACCGCAAAGCCGAAAAGGAATTGGCTGCGCTGGGAAACTCCGCCGACAACCAGCAGAGCTACGATTACCAGCTTGCCTGGGCAAATATCTACACTCAACGGCATGACAACGTAAACGCCGTTACCGCATTCGCGCGGGCCAACCAGCTTGCGGCAGATGACCCCACGGCTGAACGCGGGCTGTTGCAGGCTTCCGGACAGGAAGGCACGCCATTGCCATGGCGGCAAGGTTTGACTGTGCAGAGCGACGTAACTACTGGCGCGATTTTTGAAGACGCCACTCTTTACGAGATGAATAACAAGCTGATAGGCGCTCCGTTACCGCCTCACGCATCCCAGGAGACTGACGCCATTAGCGAATTCCACTACATGGGCTGGAAGGTGCCCATCAACGGCCTGTTTGGAGTCAACAATTACGTTGGAACAACTTTGTTTCCGAACCAGCTACTGCCCGTGGAACGCAACACATTTGACACGATCTTGAATGTCGGCACAACCTTGGTACAGCGTCTTGGAAACTCCCACATTGTTTTTGTCCCGGGCATTCAATTTACCATCCGGCGCGACACTCGGTCGCCGGTTGATCTGAACCAGAATCTCTTACGTGAGTATCTTTATCTGAGCACCTCGCCTTTCTTCAACTGGCTAACCGTGCGCGGAAGTGCGATCCATGAATCCGGTCCATTTACGCTCCAGAACCAAAACTCGCGCGACCTTGGCGCAAGCCTTGAGTTTGAAGTGGGACGCCCCTGGGGAAACAACTCTCTGGTCACGGGCTATTCCGTGCGCGACCTCTTGTTCCGCCCAACACCCCGTGAATTCTTCACTACAGACACGTGGGTAGGCATGCAGCATAAGTTCGGTGAGAAGCTTTCTGTTACCGTGCTGGGAAAATATATTCGGTCATGGCGTGTACAGGACCTGAGTTTTGCCACGGCACAGGCACTTATTCCCGGAGCGCGCTTTGAATACAAGCGCAATGAGCGCTGGTCATTTGATGGCTCCATGGACTTTACCCGCGGTGAGGGTTACCACCTGTATGACAACGTGCAGAGCGGATTCCTGGTCTCGTACGTCAGGCCGCTTCGCCGCAGCGTGAGCGATGTAAATGGACCGCTCAGCGTCGATTACCCGCTGCGCTTTTCCGTAGGTATGCAGCAGCAAACGTTTTATAGCTACACCGGCACCGGAGGCACATCGTCATTCCGTCCGGTAGT
>DASXJO010000386.1:0-3670 GCA_036497385.1 Candidatus Angelobacter sp.
CCAACCCGGCACGATTGTGGGCGCTGGAAACGCCGTCAAGGGTCAAGATGAACGCCAAAATCGGGCGCCCTTGACTGCGTTTCCAGCGCGATGCCCCTGTCTGTCTTTTTTCGACTTGACACCGGCCGTTGTCGTCATAGACGGGATGACGAACTCCCCTTTGCTTGAAACTCTGTACCGGGCGCATTCCATCCACTGTGATCCTGCTCACTGTCTTATAATAGGGAATTACCTCACACTAGCAGGGCCCAACATTCGGGTAATTGTGGCCGCAGGGCCGCACAGGATAATTCATGGCTACAACAATCGAACTTGGAGTTCAGGAAAAAGCGGCGCGCACGCCTCAACCCGGCCGCAAGGTCAATGATTTCAGCATTCAAGTGGCGACGGTGAACGGCTCAGGATCGCAGTCCGCCAATACCGTGCTCTTGCGCAGCATTTTTCAGATGGGCGTGCCCGTCTCCGGCAAGAATTTGTTTCCATCGAACATTGCCGGTTTACCTACGTGGTACACCATCCGCGCCAGCAAAGATGGCTACATCGCGCGCAAAAAGGAAATTGATTTTCTGGTGGCGATGAACGCTGAGACCGCCAAGGAAGACGTGATGTCCCTGATGCCCGGCGCGGCCTGCGTTTATGACGAGCCGCTGAAGCTTTCCGGGCTGCGCACGGACGTAACCTTTTATCCTGTGCCGTTTGACAAGCTGGTGGCGCCCGTCTGCCCTGAAGCCAAGCTGCGCCGGCTGGTCAAGAACATGCTTTATGTGGGCGTGGTGGATGCGCTGCTCGGCATTGAGCGCGAGGAATCAGAGAAAGCGCTGGTCAAGCAGTTTGGCAAAAAGAAAAAAGCCGCTGAGCTGAATACGGCCGCCATCCGCGCCGGGTATGACTATGCGATTGCCACCTTCACCAAGCAGGACCCGTACTGGGTGGAGCGCATGAATGCGAACCAGGGCAAAATCATTGTGGATGGCAACGCTGCCGCGGCCCTGGGCTGCATGTTTGCCGGCGTCACGGTGGTCACGTGGTATCCCATCACGCCTTCAAGCTCGCTGGTGGAAACGCTGATCGATTATTTAAAGGAATACCGCATTGGTCCCGACGGCAAAGCGACTTTCGCCGTAGTGCAAGCGGAAGACGAGTTGGCCGCCGCCGGAATGGTGCTGGGCGCGGGCTGGGCAGGCGCACGGTCCATGACTTCAACCTCCGGCCCGGGCATTTCGCTCATGGCGGAATTCATTGGCCTGGGCTATTACACTGAGCTGCCCGGGGTATTCTTTGATATCCAGCGCGTTGGCCCTTCAACTGGGCTGCCCACGCGCACCATGCAGGGTGACGTGCTCTCATGCGCGTTCCTCTCGCACGGAGACACAAAACATATTTTGCTGTTTCCGGCATCGGTGGAAGAGTGCTTCACCATGGCCATGGAGGCGTTTGATCTGGCGGAGCAATTCCAGACGCCGATCTTTGTGCTTTCTGATCTTGATCTGGGGATGAATAACTGGATGGCGCATCCGTTTGCTTATCCGGAAAAGCCGATTGCGCGCGGCAAGGTGCTGAATGAAGACGACCTGAAGCGCATGGGCGGCTTTGGCTTTGCCCGCTATAAAGATGTTGATGGCGACGGCATTCCGTACCGCACACTGCCCGGGACGGCGCATCCGAACGCGGCGTATTTCACGCGCGGGAGCGGACACAATGAGAAAGCTCAGTACAGTGAGCGTCCGGACGATTACGTGAACAACATGGACCGTCTGGCCCGCAAGTTTGAAACTGCGCGCAACTTCGTGCCCAAGCCGGTAATGGAAGTCAGCGGTACGTCCCCATCCACAGCAAAAATCGGCATCATCGCCTATGGCACCACGCACTGGGCGCTGACTGAGTCTTGCGACCAGCTGCTGCAAGAAAGCAATATCGCCGTGGATTACCTGCGGGTACGCGCGTATCCGTTTACGCAGGAAGTGCACGAGTTCATCAAGAATCATGACCGCGTTTACGTGGTGGAGCAGAACCGCGACGCGCAAATGTTCCAGCTCATCAAGCTTGATATAGCGGCTGACCAGGTAACAAAGCTGCGCAGCGTGCTCCATTACAACGGGTTGCCCATTGATGCGCGCTCGGTTACTGACGCCGTGGTTTCGCAGGAGATCAGCTTGCAGGAGGCCAAATAATGTCCGTCACCACCACGCCCACTCCGGCGCCCGGTTCCAATAATCCGAAGACCAATCACCTTGGGCTTACCGTGCTCGACTACCGCGGCAGCAAGACCACGCTGTGCGCGGGCTGCGGTCATAACGCCATCACGGAGCGCATCATTGACGCCATGTATGAAATGGGCGTGCAGCCGGAGAACGTGGCCAAGCTTTCCGGCATCGGCTGCTCTTCCAAGACGCCGGCCTATTTCATGAACCGCTCGCACGGCTTCAACTCTGTGCATGGGCGTATGCCGTCCGTGGCGACCGGTGTTGCTCTGGCCAACCAGAAGCTGATGCTGATTGGCGTCTCCGGCGACGGCGACACGGCTTCCATCGGCATTGGGCAGTTCATTCATCTGATGCGCCGTAACCTGCCAATCATTTACATCATTGAAGACAACGGCGTGTATGGACTTACCAAAGGGCAATTCTCCGCCACGGCAGATCTGGGATCGAAGCTGAAGACGGGCGTGATCAACGATCTGCCGCCCATTGATACGTGCGCTCTGGCAATCCAGTTGGGCGCGACGTTTGTGGCGCGGTCATTTTCCGGCGACAAGAAGCAGCTGCTGAACCTGCTGAAAGCGGGCATCGCACACCGTGGCACGGTGATGATTGACGTTATTTCTCCATGCGTCACGTTCAACGATCACGAAGGTTCCACCAAGTCTTACAAGTATTCCAAGGACCACGAAGAGCCGGTGCAGGAAGTGGGCTTTGTTCCGGGCTTTGAAAATATCGACGTGGATTACGATCCCGGCACAACGGCAAGCGTGCGCATGCATGACGGTTCGCAACTGCGGCTGCGCAAACTGGACCGCGATTATGACGCGACGGACAAAGTCGGCGCGCTGCGGCTGCTGGCGGAGTCGCACGAAAAGGGCGAGATGCTGACTGGCGTTTTTTACGTGAATACCACTGCGCCCAGCTTCATCGAACAGCTCAACCTCACAGAGACTTCTCTGGCCAGAATGCCGCAAGAGGTGAGTCGTCCTTCTCGCGAGGCGCTGGACGAGATCATGGAAGAGCTGCGTTAAGCTTTTTCTGAAATCCCGAGCGGAAGCGAGGGACCCCTACAAGCTGAAATCTTCACGTTCCTTCGGCATACGTGGAGAGAAATTTCAGAACCTATAGTGTCCCCTCGCTACACTCGGGGCAGGAACATTTCGTAGCTATAGGGCCCCCTCGCTACGCTCGGGGTAAAAAATACGGCAGGCGGCTGCGGCTTCGGGGCCATAACGCTCTTCTCCCGATTTATCTCCCGAAACGGGACAGACACTCTGGTGCGCGGCATCAAACTAGTAATGACCGAAAAGGAGAAAATCCTGGTTGTATCGCGCGATCCTGGCCTGGCGGACGTGCGCAGAAAGGTGCTTGAACAGGCGGGATTTGAGGTGCTGGCGGCCACGGATTCAACGGCCATTCCCTCCACATGCGCGGTCCACAAACCACGGCTGGTGATGCTGGGGTACTCT
>DASXJO010000387.1:0-2511 GCA_036497385.1 Candidatus Angelobacter sp.
AGAATAGTTTCCGCGGCCCCACTCACGTGTGACCCGTCACTCTTCTGGCCGGAAACCGCCAATGCTAGCGATACAAGAACACGAGAGCTTCTACGCCCCCGTTCCTGTGGAATGAGTTGCGGCATATTCTCTTCTAAGACAAAGCTTAGATATAAGGAAACTATAGAGCCCGCGGCCAGTTCTAGCTATATTACCGTCAACTCTGCTCTGCCGATACCAAAAAGGAACGGGACATTGTCCCAAGGTAATCTCCCCGGTCAATACCTAAGAATGTTCCAATCTCGCGTCTTTCAGAACAGTTTTGACCTCGACCGGGACGAGAAAACTCATCTAAAATCAGCTATTTAGCCCGTATTCCAATGTTCATTTCGATTTCGGCGGTTCAAAATCCGCCGCCCCAGTCCCGATCTTTTACAGCACTGGCTCAATACTGCTCACATAAATGGTCTGCGTAGCTTGATCCAGTGCGCCTTTGATTCTGACTTTTCTCGCGGCTAGTTCAGCCGGCCGCTCCTGGTCACTCAGCTTGTAAACCTTCTTGGTGGACGGGACATACAAAACATACCAGTATCTCCTTGCGCATCCTTTCACGCAGTTCGCTGCGGTGTTCACCTTCGCCTTGGCCATCACCTCTTTGTGCGACCCCTTCACCGCGCACTGGCCGTCTGTGATCACGCCCACAAATGTCTGCATTGGTGCTGTGGTTTTTGCTGAGGTTTTCTTTGGCTGAGTTTGTGCCGAAGGTGAGCCCTGAAAAGCAAATGCACAAGCTGAAAGAGCCGCAACTCCAATCGAGGCGCTTACTCTGTGATATCTCGTCATCCTTTTCTCCTGTCCCGATTTCCCTTTCCGATCAGTGTCATCAGTGTTCATCCGTGGTGAGGTTCTGGTTTCCGATCACCCGATCACCAGATCACGCGCGATCACCCGATCTCCTGATCCCAATTTCTGCTAAAGGCTTTTGGGTTTATGGCTAAGAGCCAATAACAAGGACCGAGCAGCTTTTTTTATCTACATAGCCCACCCGGGGGTAAGGGTTTTGTTGAAAGCAAAGGCTTAACCCCATTCGACCGGACGGTGACCGGACGGTCGATGTTCTTTTCGGGCTGTTTTTCGCTGCCAAATCACGTCAAATCGTACCCAGATCGTTACCACCCGGTCGCTAACAAAAGGACAGATAACATACTGAAAACAGGAAAGTTATGTTAGCTCAAGCCTAGGCGAAAGTCAAGCAAAATCACACTCTGGTGTCTCAGTTGGTTCGAACTCTCCTACCGTTCCTGAGCCCGCACAAGCCCCGGCAAGCCGGACTCATCTGTACCCGGCAACGATCATCCCTGTTCATCATGGTGAGATTTTGCTTTTCCGATTCACCATATCCCCCGATCACGCGCGATCACCAGGTAAAGCCGCGCGGCGCAATAATCGCCGCGCATCCACCTGTCATTTCTTGCTGCAGGCCGAAGGCCGGAACCCTGAGCGCAGCCGAAGGGGAGCGACGCAGCCGGGAGTCGAACGATCTAATTGGCGAAGCCAACCTTTACGGCATTCGCGAGATTCAAGGCAAAATCCTCCCTTAGCTTGCTTTTCCTTCCTTTGCTGCCCGGGCTTGCGCCGCGTCGTAGCTTTCGCCGTAAATCGAGGGCACTTTGCCGCCCATCGGCCTCAAGTAAGTAGAAAGCTGTCCGCGATGGTGGATGGAATGGTTTTGCGAAAGCGTGAGAAAACTGACCGCCGGCATCTGAAACATGCCTCGAAAATCAACGGATTTGGTCAATTGCTCGCCGCTTAGGCCTTCAATCCGCTTCAAATTGGCCTTGAATGAGTCATCGAACCATGCGGCAATCTTGGCGGAGTTGTTGATGGAGTCCGGGCGGTTGTTGGGAGTGAAATCAAATTTCCCGACGCATATGCCGCCCAGGAAGCGATGTTCCGCCGCCACAATGTGCCACGCCAGCTCCAGCGCGCTCTTGGCCACCGGCTCCGGACGATAATCGCCTTTATCCAGCGGAATGGCTTCAATCACCCGCTTGGTGGTTTCATGTTCCGTTTTGATAGTGGGCAGTGTGAGTGCCAGCAAAAATTTGGCTTGATCGGGAGTCATCTGTGCAGACATGGCTGGTGTTTCCTTTCCGTTGGGGAGTAGGAAACATTCTACCAGCGGCTAAATGCCGATGGTCCAGCAGGATTTTGCAGTTGGATCCGCACTCATCCAGTTACATGCAAATTTTTTTCCTTTGAGGCATTGACTCGGATATTCCAGGTTCCGCCGAACGGGAAAAGGTGACAGCCTGTAACGTGGCATTACTTATTCCGAGAAGAGCGTAGAATTCTGGAGGTCGGCACAATTTTCAAGGCGCAAGAATCGCAACTTACCTCTCAGTGGCGGCGCGAAATGCGCCGGTTCGAAAATGAAGGAGACAATTATGAAAATCGTAGTAATCGGCGGTACTGGACTCATTGGCTCAAAGCTTGTCAACAAGCTTCGTGGACAAGGACACGAACCTGTAG
>DASXJO010000388.1:0-7072 GCA_036497385.1 Candidatus Angelobacter sp.
CTTTTCGTCCTTGCGATTATGGGTCGACGCCAACCATGATGGTATCTCGCAACCAGGCGAACTCCACACCCTTCCAGCGTTGGGTATTTTCTCCATCAGTCTGGATTATGCGCTGTCTGAGCGGAAAGACCAGTACGGAAACATTTTCCGCTATCGAGCTCGCGTAAACCAAGGCATAAATGGTCCCGCAGATATTGGCAAAACCGCTTACGACGTTTTTCTGGTTGCCCAATAACCGAACCGGATAAAGCCTTTTCGGGGCTGCGTTGCAAAATACAGCCCCTGTATCAGAAGGCAACGTCCCCAAAAGTCCCAACACTCTCTCCTGTGGTTCCCCTGTCCCTTTGTAATGCCTTGCCCTGGCCGAATGGCGATATCCTTAGCTATTCAGCGAGGGGAGTTTGCGAATGAAGAAGAGTCTGGCCGCAGTCACCATTATTCTTAGTCTTGCTTTGGGTTCCAACCTGTCTGCGCAGGCGCGCCGAGCGCAACGTCATGACACCGGCCACACTGACCTGAACACCGCGCTGGTCAACCTGGACAGCGTCTCACAGGCCACCCAGAATGACATTGCCAATATGCACGTGGAGACCTGGAAATCCGGCTGGAAGCCGGGGTTTTTGAAGGGCGGCAGTTCACACCAGGCGGAAGCGCAGCAGGCCGCAACGTCATTGCAGCGCAACCTGCGTTACGCGCTGCCGGAGCTGGTCCACAACGTGCAGAATTCGCGCGGCAGCATGTCCACCACGTTCAAGCTTTATGACGACGTAAGCCTGGTTTGCGAGGCCGTGGATTCGCTTATCAACGCCAGTGAGGCCGCCGGCAAAAAGAGTGAAGCCGCGCCGCTGCTGGATGATTACGCGGCGCTGGCCAAAGTCCGCCGCTCGATTTCAGCCTATATCCAGCAGGCCACTGCGCAATGGGAAAATCACGGCAAAGCGCCTTACGCCGCGCTCTCCGCGCCCGTACAGCAGCCTGTGCAGCGTATGCAGCAGCCGGTCCAGCAACCTCGAGTTCAGCAGAGTTTCCAGCCGCCGCCGCAACAACAGCAGGCATATTCCCAGCCAGCCGCTTCTCAGCCCGCTCCGGCTCCTGCTACCCAGGTCATTGATGATCAGGGCGTAAAGAAGATCATCATCGACGACACCATCCCGGAAAAGAAGACTCCTCCGGCAGCCAGGAAAAAGCCCGAGACGTTTAGCAATTTGTAATCGTGGCGTAAATTGTAATCGTGGCGTAAATAATGTGCCGGTCAGTTTGGGGTTGATCGATTTCACCACCATTAAAAATTCGTCATCCTGACGGCCGTCAGCGAGCGCGCGCACTCATCAGCGCGCGAGGTAGGCTGGAAGGACCTTTTGTTCTTTTCGAGCCACGCTTTTCACTCGTCCCAGCCGCCGCCCGCACCAATTTCCGTCTGTAAGAAAAAGTGTAACCAGATTACAATAAAGGACATCCTTCATCTGTCTATTTAGAAAGGCCTATGTCCTCATTACCTTTTCCGATTACCGCGTTTCTGGCCGGAATCGTCTCATTCTTGTCGCCGTGCGTGCTGCCGCTGGTCCCCGGATACGTCTCGCTGATCTCCGGCGCCAGCGTGGAAGAGTTGCAGACTAAAGACCGCAAGCTGTTGAATACAGTGCTGTTGCACTCGCTCATGTTCATCCTGGGCTTTACCCTGGTGTTTGTGATGCTGGGCGCGGCCGCCACCAGCATTGGCCAGATGATCCGGGAATATAAGAAGTACCTGGAATGGGTGGCCGGGGCCGTTGTCATCATTTTTGGCCTGCATTTGACCGGGATCATGAAGATCAAGGCCCTCTATGCCGATAAGCGCCTGCATTCGGTAAAAGGCGGCAAGTCTCCGCTGGGAGCGTTTGTTGTGGGCTTTGCTTTTGCCTTTGGCTGGACGCCCTGCCTTGGCCCCATCATCTCCGCCATCCTGATCATGGCCAGCTCGGCTGAGACCGTGACCAAGGGCATTATGCTGTTGTGGGTTTATTCGCTAGGCCTGGCCGTGCCGTTCCTGCTGACGTCGCTTTTGATCGACAGGTTCCTGAAATTTTATGGCCGCTTCCGCCGGCACTTGCATACGCTGGAAGTTTGCAGTGGAGTTTTTCTGGTGGTGTTTGGTGTGCTCATCCTTACGCGCCACTTCGCCGTGCTTTCCAGCTATCTTGGATTTTTAAACCGCTTTACCTTGTGAGGGAATTGTTTTGAACCGTAACGTCGTCGTTGTTCTATGTGTGGTGGTTGCGATCACCGGATTGCTGCTGCTGGGCAAGCACGCCAGCAAGGCGCCTGCTTCTTCGGATCCAACAAAGCAGAACGTAAGTGGCTCCGCCTCGCCTTCCGGCACCGATCCTGCCATTGGGTCCTTAGCGCCGGAATTTTCTTTAAAGAGCGTTCCAGACGGCAAGACCGTCTCGCTTTCCTCGCTGCGCGGCAAAGCCGTGGTGGTGAACTTCTGGGCCACCTGGTGCGGGCCGTGCAAAATTGAAATGCCGTGGCTGGTTGACCTGCAGAAGAAATATGGCGATCAGGGCTTGCAGATTGTGGGCATCACCAAAGACGATTCCAATGAAGAGACCATCGCCAAGTTCACCAAAAAAATGGGCGTGAACTATACCATTCTAGTAGGCGATCAGCAGGTGGTGGACCTATATGGCGGCGTGGGCGGACTGCCGACGTCGTTTTTTGTAAATCGCTCCGGCAAAGTTGTGCATGAAATTATTGGCCTGGATAGCGAATCAAAATTTGAAGATGCCATCAAGCAGGCGCTGCTCTAGCGCTTGATCTCACGCAACAGCAAAAAGCGATTGAGGATTTTTTGTGGATAGGGTTTTATGGATAGGGTTCTATGGATAAAAGAGTTGTCCTGATTCTTGCTCTGGTTGTCGCGTTCACCGGCATAGTGATGGTGGTGACCGCGCACTCGCGTGCCAATAACATTGTGGATCTCAGCGTCGCGCAGCCTTCTGGCGTGCAACAAGCCGCGAATCCCGCCGCTCCTCCGCCTGAGTTCCCGGAGCCGCAGAAAGGTTCCTTGGCCCCTGACTTTTCACTCAAGAATCTTTCCGATGGCAAAGATGTCCGGCTGTCTTCTCTGCGCGGCAAAGCAGTCCTGGTGAATTTTTGGGCCACTTGGTGCGAGCCCTGCAAGATTGAAATGCCGTCATTGGTTGACCTGCAAAAGAAATATGGTCCGCAGGGATTGCAGATTGTGGGCGTGGCCATGGATGACGCTGATGACAAAGAGATCACCACCTTCGCGCACAAAATGGGCGTGAACTATTTGGTGCTGCGCGGGACAGAAAAAGTTGGCGACCTCTATGGCGGCATCGACCACCTGCCCATGACCTACTATCTCGATCGTTCCGGCAAAGTGGTGGACGAAACCCTGGGCATGGCCGGCGAAGCGACTTTTGAAGACGCCATCAAGCGCGCGTTGTCGCAGGGTAATTGACAGGAGCGGAATGAAACTTCATCGACTACTTTTATTTGTGTTGTGTGTAGGCCTGTTGAGCAGCGCCCTGCTTAGAGCGCAGGAACCAGGCGCTCCAGCCGCTCCTAAGCCGCGCATGTTTGTTGATTTTGTTTCCGCCAGCAACATCGTTGTCTCCCCCGGACACTCCGCCCCGGTGCAGTTCACCTTTCACGTCCAGGACCCTTATCACATCAATTCCAGCCAGCCACTTACGGAAGAATTGATTCCGACGCAGGTGCATTTTTCGCTTCCCCCTGAAGTGGCGTTTGGCAAACTGCAATATCCCGCGGGAAAGACGATGAGCTTTCCTTTTGATCCCAACACCAAGCTCAGCGTTTACTCCGGCGACTTTGTGGTTAAAGGCATCGTAATCGCGCCCAGACAGGCGTCATCTGGAACGTACACTGTCCACGGCGAACTGAAATATCAGGCCTGCGACAACAACGCGTGTTATCCGCCCAAGAAGCTGCCATTTACTTTTAATGTGAAAGTCGGCAGCGGCGGCAAGAGTGTTCCCAAAGCGCGGGCAACAAAAACCAGCCCGCATATTCACAATTAGCGTTAAAGCCGGAGCCCCCGCACTTCATGCATCTCTGGTAACTGTGCGATCTCCTGCAGCACTGCTTCCGGCGCGGGCGAATCAACCTGCACCACGGCAATTGCTTCCGCGCCATCTTTCATTTCTTTGCGACCCAGCGCAAAATTGCCGATGTTCACGTTGTGCCGCCCCAGCAGCGTGCCAATCTTTCCCACCACGCCGGGCACATCGCGATTGCGCATGTAAATCAGGTTGCCGCCCAGCGGCACTTCAATATCAATTTCATCCACGCCCAGCAGCCGCAGAGAATTTCCACGCAGCACTCCGCCGCGCACCTGCCGTTCGTCAGTCGTGGTTTTGAGCGTCACGGCAATCACGTCTGCTGCGCTGCCGCTGGCTCCTTCCTGCTTCTTGCCTTCATGGACTTGTATTCCGCGCTCCTGCGCAATCGCCGCCGCGTTCACCACGTTCGCTCGGTCGGCCACGCGTTCATTCAATATCCCCTGGATCGCGGCATTGCGGATCAGCTCTGTGTTCCATTCCGCAATCCGCCCGTTATAGCGAATAGAAATTTCTTGTATCGATCCCGCCGCCGGGACGATGTTGGCCAGAAACGCGCCCAGCTTTTCCGCCAACGCAATGTAGGGCTGCATCTGCGTGTACTGCTGATGATCAATGGACGGCATGTTGACCGCGTTCTGGATCACGCCGCGCTTCAGGTATTCGCGCACTTGGCTGGCAATCTGCACGCCTACCGCGTCCTGCGCTTCATTGGTCGATCCCGCAATGTGCGGCGTGGCAATCACGTTTTCCAGCGCCAGCAGAGGCGAATTCTTCGGCGGCTCTTCGGTGAAAACGTCCAGCGCCACCCCACCAACCTGCTTGCTCCCCAGAGCCGCGGCCACAGCTGTTTCTTCCAGCAGCTCACCGCGCGCACAGTTGATAATGCGCACGCCTTTCTTCATTGTGGCCAGCGACTTTTCATTGATCATCCCGACAGTTTGCGGCGTTAATCCTACGTGCAGCGTCAGGTAGTCAGCCTGCGCATAAATCTGCTCGAGGTCCGCCAGTTGAATTCCCTGCTCACGCACCACTGATGCTGAAACAAACGGATCATGCGCGACCACCTTCATCGCAAAAGCGCTCGCTCGTTGTGCCACCGCCATTCCAATCCGCCCTAGTCCTACAATGCCCAGCGTCTTCCCACGCAGCTCCGTGCCTTGCAGTGACTTCTTTTCCCACTTGCCTGCGCGTGTGGTGGAATCTGCCCGGCACAAGTGCCGCGCCAGCGCCAGCATCAGCGCGATGGTATGTTCCGCCACGGCCACGGCATTTGCTCCGGGCGTATTCATCACCGCGATGCCGGCTTTTGTCGCCGCTTCCAGGTCGATATTGTCCACGCCAACGCCGGCGCGTCCGATCACGCGCAATTTCTGCGCACTCCGCAGCACCTGCGCATTCACGTCCACGGCCGACCGCACAATCAGCGCATCCGCATCCTTCAACGCCGCGTCCAGCCCACCGGTGAGCTGATCATGCGTGATCACGGTCCAGTCCGCTTCATCTTTCAGAAGCTGTACCGCGTTCGCCGCAATTTTTTCCGCAACCACAATCTTCATTCTTGTCGCTTCGCTCCAAACCGCTACAGAATGTTCTGCTGTCAGATCTAGTCGTGCTCCTGCGACTTGCCGCTCAGCGCGCAAGTCGGCTTCGCGGCTCGAGTTCTCCGCTACCGCGTCGCCATGGCCGGTTGCGTCGCTTCCGCATACACCTGCTGCGCGGCTTTCAATCCCGCGCCCAATTCAATCGGTCTGCCCATCTCTGCCAGCACTTGTTCTAGTGCGCCAATCGCGGCGATGGTATCCAGATAGTCGTAATAGCCAAGATGCGCAATGCGGAAAAGCTGCCCCTTCATCTCGCCTTGTCCATTGGCCACAATTGCGCCAAAGCGGTTGCGAAATGCTTTTACGATGTCACTTGAATCCACGCCATCCGGTGCAGCGATGGCCGTAAGCGCCGCACCCGGCGAGCTGGCAGAAAAGAGCTTCAGTCCCAGAGCCTTGGCCGCAGCGCGCGTCATGGCTGCTGCGGTTTCCGCGTTGTCGATCAAAAGCTTGCGTCCGGCAGCCAGATCGCCGCCGCC
Organism: Candidatus Angelobacter sp.; assembly: GCA_036497385.1. Classification (GTDB taxonomy): domain Bacteria; phylum Acidobacteriota; class Terriglobia; order Terriglobales; family Acidobacteriaceae; genus Angelobacter. The sequence continues at coordinate 6,169 of DASXJO010000388.1, forward strand.
TTGTTCGCGTATGTAATCCAGCGCCGCGGCCAGCGCCGCCACTAATGCGGTTGAAGGCGTATAAGAAGATTCGCCCTTGGCGCCATTCTTTCTTTCCTTGCGCAGATCAAAGTAGTAGCGAGGGTTCTTCGTGGTTTCCATGCGCTGCCATGCGCGATCACTCACGGAACAATAAGCCAGTCCCGGCGGCACCATCACTGCTTTTTGCGAGCCGCCAATCAGCATATCAATGCCCCAGCCGTCGGCGTCAAAATGCGTCGTTCCCAGGCCGGTAATCGCATCCACGACCAGCAGCGTGTCCGTGCCTTTCAGCAGCCGCGCAATTCCTTCAACGTCGTGCCGCACGCCCGTGGAACTTTCCGTGGCTTGCATGTAAAGAACTTTGTGCTCGGGCTTTAGCGCTTCGCGTACCTGCTGAGGCGTCACTGTCTCACCGTAAGGCGCGCGCACGGTTTCAAACTGGAGGCCATAAGCTTTGGCCAGGCCTTCCCAGCGCTCTCCAAACTTCCCGGCGGAAACTATCAACACTTTGTCTGCGGGCGAAGTCAGGTTGGCGACAGCGGCTTCCATAGCGCCCGTGCCCGACGCAGTGAACAACACAACATCGTTCTTTGTCCCGACAAAAGTTTTCAAGTCCGCCAGCACCCGTGTATAGAGTGCACGGAACTCCGCCGTGCGATGATGCATGGTGGCGGCGGCCATGGCGAGCTGGGCTGAAGGTAATAGCTGGGTTGGACCCGGAGTAAAAAGGCGGCCTTTGCGAATCATATTGAACCGTTCCTGTTCTTGAATTCTGTTATTGCGTAGCCAGATCAATTTTGTTGAAGTCTGCGGGACGGGCCGAGAGGGTTTGCGCGCCGTGTCTCAACAACACCACGCTTGCGGTTGGATCGTTCGCGTTCTG
>DASXJO010000389.1:0-2295 GCA_036497385.1 Candidatus Angelobacter sp.
CGCGAAGATTGCCTGCGCGTTGTAGTGGACGCCAAGCCTGAAGTCTTGAACCACAATACTGAGACGGTTCCGCGGCTGTATCGCGCGGTGCGCTCTGGAGCGCGCTATGAGCGCACGCTGGGCCTGCTGAGCAACGTAAAACGCTTTGCTCCGGGAATGGTTTCAAAGACCGGCGTGATGGTTGGCATCGGCGAGACGACAGAAGAGTTGCTGGAAGTTTTCCGCGACCTGGCCGCGCGCAAAGTGGATATCCTCACCGTTGGCCAGTATCTGCGCCCATCTAAAGACCACCTGCCCATGACCCGCTATTACACGCCGGAAGAATTTGCCTTCCTGAAGACTGAAGCCATGAAGATGGGCTTCAAGCACGTGGAGTCCGGGCCGCTGGTGCGCTCGAGCTATCACGCGCACGAGCAGGCAGAGAGCACCGGACTGATCAAGCTCGGCTCAGCTGCTGCACAATAGCGCTGCGGAATAAAGCGCCACGCAATAAATCGCCGCACAAATAATTTCTTCTAAATTAGACGCAATAAAAAAACCCGGCTTGCCCAGTCTGTTACGGAACGGCTGAGAAGAAACCAAGAAAAGGCGATGTACGGATTATCCGGACATCGCCTTTTGCTTTGGTTGAGCTGGAGGTGCGGGGGTTACGATGCCAGGGCAGTTCGGAGCTGGTTGCCACCAACTACATGGAGTATGCGTTTAAGGTTATAGACCATGGTTGCTAAGCTGATCTCACTTTGGGCTCCCGCGAGTCCGCGTAACAAAAACCGGGGATGTCCGAAGATGTGGTATTTGAGGGCAGCAAACGGGTGTTCGACGGTGGATCGTCGCAAACGCATCATCTCCGGCGTAGCTCGTTGCTGCATCCGTTGCAGCGCATCCTCATGCAGATGACGCGACACAAAGCGTTGTTTACCGTTCGTGCAACGGGCTTTCAGGGCACAGGCACCGCAGATCTCAGCTTCGCTGGCATAGTACACCGCCCGGTCTTTACGCGAGAGTTGTTTGCGCGTGAGCCGCTGCTGCGCGGGGCAGCGGAAGGTGTCCGTCGCTGCGTCGTAAGAGAACTCGCGGCGATCAAACAGTTGCCCATCTCCCTGGTTGTTCACCGCCCGGTTGGCCGGCACATGTGGCAGAATGCCTGCCTTCTCGCAATCTTCGGCTTGCTCACCATTGGAATACCCTGCATCGGCAATAACGTTTAGCGATTCCGGATTTCCCACTGCCTGCTTGGCCGCTTCCGCCATCGCCAGCAGCAAACGATTGTCCGCTCCATGATCGGTCACTTTCTGGGCCACGATCAGCGCGTGTTCGACATCGACGGCGGTCTGCACGTTGTAGGCTGGCGCAAAGCCATTCGCCAGGCGCATCATCTTCGCTTCTGGTTCGGGATCATTTTTCAGCTTCTCCAGCGCGGCCTGCACCGCACTCGGATCGAGGACCAGTTCCTCCTGCTCATCGGCCTGATCCAACTGCTCCAGATACCGTTTCACCGCATCCCGTTCGCGTACGCTTTTGGCACTGCTCACGCTGCGGAACTTCGATCCGTCCACCGCTACCGTCTCGCCCTTCACCAACCCCACCGAGCGTGCGAAGCGTACTAACTCCGTTCCCGCCTCCGTCACGGCTTGGCTGTGCATCCGTCGAAACTCGGCAATCGACTTGTAGTCAGGTCGCAATCGTCCCAGCAGCCACATCACTTCCACGTTGCGTTGACACTCCGCTTCCAGTCGACGCGATGACCGCACTTGGTGCAGATATCCGTACACATAAAGTTTCAACAGATCCCGTGGATCATATCCCGGCCGTCCCGTTTCCGCCGGCGCGGCCCGTACAAAGCCCAGATCACCCATCTTCAGCCGCCCAACAAACGCCTCAATTACACGGCACACGTGGTCGGCCGGGATCAGCTCCTCTAACGTCACTGGAAACATCGTCGCCTGCTCCCGCGCTTCGCCTCGGATATACGCCATAAAAGAAAACGCCCTCACTCTCGCGAAGGCATCTTCTCATTTTTTATTTTCGGCCGCCAGCGTTTCGTAACAGACTGATGCACTCGCGGCCTTTTCTTATCTACAAAATTAATTCCTAACGACGGCTTTTCTTCTTTGCCTTCTTGGCGGCTTTCTTCTTGGTGCCGCCTTTTTTCTTGGCAGCTTTTTTTGCCGGAGCTTTTTTCGCTGGCGCTTTCTTCTTGGCTGCCGGTTTTTTCTTGGCTGCGGGTTTCTTTTTCGCGGCCGGTTTCTTTTTGGCAGCAGCTGGCTTTTTCTTGGCTGCCGGTTTTTTCTTGGG
>DASXJO010000390.1:0-11012 GCA_036497385.1 Candidatus Angelobacter sp.
GTGGACTAGAGTGTGTCCCTGAAAAGGGGTGCATTCTTGTGCAACACATCGCCACCGGACAGGTGGCCGTGGTGTGCGAAAAAGGGCAGCTGTTGGCCATTGGCTCTTAGCCTTTGGCTTTTTGTGTTTTAGCTGCGTTCACGCCTTCAAACCTGAATTCGATCTCAAACATTAGAAAACTGAACACAGACGACAAAGCAGCTAGCAATTAGCAGTTGGCAATTGGCCTTTGTATCGCAGATGCATTCGTCGACCTGAATCCTGAAAAATTCAAGAAATGCTAACCGTGCGCAGGCGAGGGCGCCTGCGGTCCACAATATTTCTCTAAAAAGAATTCTGAACGGGCCACCCAAAAATATGGGTGGCTTTTTTTATGCGAGGTGAACTGTGAAGAAGGAAGAAATCATCGCTGCTATCCGGAAGTGCGCTCAGGAACTGGGGCGCACACCAAGCCTGGGCGAGTTAACCGAACGTGTGCATGTATCCACACGCACAATCCGTAAATTATTTGGCAATTACGGAATGGCGGTGCGGGCGTGTGGCATGGAACCTCCGCGGGGCGCGCCGACTCCACTGGCGGACCTGTTTGAAGACTGGGCAGGAGTGGTGCGCAAAACAGGCAAGCTGCCAACGATTTTTGAGTACGAACGCGAGAGCGCGTATAGCTCCAAGCCGCTGGTAAGCCGATTCAAAGGCTGGCGACAGGTGCCGCAAGCGATGGTGGCATATGCGGAACGGCATGAGCAATTACCCGGCGAGTGGGCGGACGTGCTGGACATAGCGAAGGCGACCGGCGAGGGGATATGGCTGGCGACCTCGACCTCCATGACGCCCGGTGGGCCGCCGGGAACGGGAAAGATTTTGACTGATCGCCCGGTTTATGGGCCGCCGATGATGGATGCAGGCATGGCTTTTGGCCCCTCCAACGAGATGGGAGTGGTGTACCTGTTCGGCATGGTGTCATGGTTGCTGGGGTTTGTGGTGATGCGAATCCAGGAGCCGTTTCCCGACTGCGAGGCGATGCGGAAGATCGACGACCAACGCTGGCAGCTGGTGAAGATTGAGTTTGAAAAAGAGAGCCGGAACTTTCTGCGTCACGGCCACTTGCCCAGCGGGTGCGATTTGATCGTGTGCTGGGTTCATAACTGGCCAGAGTGTCCGGTGGAAGTGATTGAGTTGAGCAGCTTGCGATTTTGTTTGGGGTGTGGGAAGGAATGAGGGTACAGGAAGCCTAACAAAACTAGTCATTTGGATCTAGTTCCCAAATATTGAAATTTATTTTTGCCCAAGCCGTAGCTTCCCCAGGATCAGTTCCGGTCATAGACTTAATTAGCTCCACAATCTCAAGCTTTGATGCTTCACGTGCCGAGTGGCTGCGCTGCGTCTGGTTCCAGCAAAACGACACTGCCCCGACAAGCAAATCAACAATCTGCAAAAGGTTAGAATCGCGATGATCTGCCGTCGTGATTCGGCAATGATTCAAGTACGGTTGTGGTTTGCCCTTCCTGATAAAGCGCCACTCTGCTGTACGCTGTAACAGGCGCACATCGCAATCTGGACGAAACTCAAATTGGTCGATTGTGAAATCGAAGAAGTAATTCCGGAACCGAGACATCAATCCGTCGGACAGGAACACACAGTAAAATTTCGAATACCCTACTAATTGGTCTCCCGCCCAACGCTTCTTATTATCGAGCGGGTGTTTGTGGGTATCGACAACCATCGCCTTGAAGTAGACGTTCTCCGTCTCTAGAACATCTCTCACCAGGGCCTTATATCCGTCAAGGAACCTTCCCGCTCTCGATGGAATCTTTTGCCACTTTACGCGCCCCAGCAGACCATATTCCTCTTTTTTTTTCTTCAGCTGTTCTTCAATGCCGCGAATTGCGGCAGTGACGTCGGCTCCAGGTCCAAATGCGAAAAACAGAGCACCCAGAACGAAGAAGTGGTGTGCATTATGGCAGGATTCATCGCAGAAGGCGACCATAGTCTCTGGTGCTTGCACACGAAAGGAAATCTTGACCATTAGCTTCAGCTTACTTCAGGAGGAACTGGAAACAAACTCTCCAACTCTAACTGCGTACCCTTGCGCTTCAGAGCAGTGTTGTACGCTCTGGTCATCAGCTCCGGAGCCGCTTCATGGTCCGTTGCATGAATCATGTGGTACATAATTCTGCTGCCCATGCTCTTGTCAGAATATATTGGGTAGGCACGCACGCTCTTGTAACCTAATTCGTCGCGAAATCTCCAGCCCATCTCATCAAGGACTTTGTTCCATGACCACTTCATGACATCGTGCCAGTCCTTCCGTCCCCACCAGTCCTGAATCTGCTGGTCGTGCCTTACACCCGAGAATGATCGAGCTATCCAACTGGTCGCCAAGAAATAAAACTGCTCGATTTTGGTGGGCTCTCCGCGCTTGTAATCGGCTATGAGTCTGACGCTCTCCCAGTGGCATTCAAATGTGTGCTGGTCCAGGAGACAGAATACGGCCTTATCCGTGATCTCTCCGGGCTTCAGGATTTTTCGGACGTTCTGGTTGAAATCACCAGGATAGACATTAATGGTCCTGCTGAGTTTTCGACCCTTTTCGGTCTCGGGCTGCTGGCGCTTCAAAGCTTCCAGCTCTTTCACCTTGTACTTTAATTTCTCACAAAGATGAAAATGTAGAAGAAATGGAGGGCGCATATCCAGCACCAGCTTAGCTGCCCACATAGTCGGCTTGTCCGGCTCCTGAGGACCGGCAAAGCCGTCAATGTACGTGCCATGCTTCGTCACCAACTCAAACAAAAAGAGATAGCGCTGGATGAGTTTCGCCTTATTCTCAGTCCAAATCGGGTGTTTAAGCTGAGGCAGCGGTCTATCCTCCGCGCCGCGAGGAGGTAGCTCAAATAGAACTGGGTGGGTCTTGTCCGTGCTTTTCTTGCTCGTTCTTTTCATGCTGCAAAACGCAATACCTCGGCTGAGGCCATAAGCTCTGTTCTGAGAACAGCCAGCCTGTCGCGCGTCGGTACCGCGTGAAACACTCTTTCCGGAAACTCGTCGTAGGTTCGGCCATGCAACTCTCGTCCGGCCGCTTTCTTACGCACGCCACCCCATTGTTTGAAAAAGAATGGCACTTGATTGGCACGGCACTGTGTCAGAATCGAACTGACCCACTCCGCTTTCATTTTGCGCGCGCCTGCACCACTCTCGCCGCCAACAATAGCCCAATGCATATCAGAAAGATCGAATTGGCCGAGATCCTCCAGCAGTGGTTCAAGTGACAAAAACCGAACAGCCACATGGGCGGTACGAATCTGCTCAATTCGCGGCAAACCATGCTTCCTGTTCTCCACGCTGACACCCCACCAAATGTGACGGCTGCCCGCAGCAAAGGCGAGCTTGCCATTCAAAAGCTGCCTCTGTCGTTCCGCCCGCTTCGTGAGCACCTGGTAAGTGTGCCAGTTGGCTGCCATCATCACGCGCGCAACAGCAACGATGTAATCATCTGGAACCTTGGGATGAAATAGGTCGCTCATCGAATTCACGAACACGAATTTCGGCGCTCGCCAATCCAAAGGTTCCATCAGTTTTTCTGGGACGAGCCGCAGATCGAAGCCCTGCTCATACGGATGGCCGGGCACATGGCGAAACCGCTCCGCGAAAGTCTCTGCATAACAGTGCTTACATCCGGGGCTCACCTTAGTGCAGCCACGCAGCGGGTTCCAAGTAGCATCTGTCCATTCGATTTTTGAGTGTTCAGCCATTTTGGGAACCGGGGCCAACTCAACCGCGAACTGATTATTATCTGTCATCCTAAGTTGAGGCAAGTGGCGATATGTGGGACTCGTAAAGACTGAGCCACCATAAAAGAAAGCTGACGTGCAGGAAGCGATTGGACAAATCGCGCTCCGCTTCGCTGCGCGCGGGCCTGCGGCGCAAGGAAGTTAATTCTGCGGCCTTTTCGGCCCGACTGAAGTCGGGCCCTGACACTTGTTACGTGTTGGGAAACATTCACGCTGGGAAAGCTGTTTAAGGATTTGTGAGTTATTGTGCCGCACCTACGGCGCTCGGATCCTGGGTGTATGACACCGCATGGTTTTTCGCGATGGTGCGGGGACTGCTGAAGCGCGGCCTTAAGCTCCGACATGAATGCCCGCTCGACCCAACCAGGAATGTGGGAAGCCCACAGGGGCTAAAGCCCAAGAAATGAAGACGCATCTTACGGCACGGCTAGCCTGTGCACTGGTACGAACGATACTTTATTCAGGTGCATCTGCAGTGTGTCTATCCGTCTGCGGTAGCGGAGCAGGTCCCTCGCCTGCGCACATTGAGAGCGGGAAAGCTCGATGTGGCGTGGTGCTGCTGCGGCTCGGGATGGCATGTCGTCGGTTTGAAATGGTCGTGAGAATTCCCTGAAGCGGTTTGGTTGCGGGAAGCGTTGTCGGGGTCTTTCGACTTGCCCTCACGCGCTCGCGCTTGTTCGGGCGGCGCTCAAGATGACGGAGGTTGGGCGGCACGGCCTGTGGTATCAACGACTGGCCTGAGGCTTCATTGTCCTCGCCTGCGTTTCTTCCTCCGCCGTTGAAACGGCGGGCTACTGCGAATCGTGCCCTGCGGGGACTGCTGATCCGCGGCCTTAGGCTCCAACATGAATGCCCGCTCGACCTAACCAGGAATGTGGGAATCCCACAGGGGCTAAAGCCCAAGAAATGAAGACGCATCTTACGGCACGGCTAAAGCCCGTGCCCTGATACGAACCTTTAGCTTTTGAGGTACATCTGCATTGTGTAAATCGATCTGCGGTAGCGGAGCAGGTCCTCGCCATACTGTCTCGCATGGGGAAACTCAGAGAAGCCCTAAAGCCTGAAGCTTTAGCGCACTAAGACCGTATGCAGGATGGCGAGGCCGAAGCTGAGAATGGTCGTGACAATGATCGTTAACTGCGTTCCGCCATACACCAGCACAGACTTGGCTGCCGTTTTCCACGGGCCTTCTCCATGGAGCTTCCGCAAGGTCACCCATAAGTAAGGAAGGGCAACCAAAAGAAAAATGAGCAACAGGATATATGGAGCGGCGCCCTGGATGGGCGCACCCAACGCAATCCAGAATGGCCATTTCACCATGCTCAGCAACAAGGTGAACGACAAGAAGTAAAAAGATGTGACAGCATGTTCGCCGAAATACCACTTCTGCTTGCGGTAAAAGATTGCGAGAAGGCAGGCCATCACTAACGCATCAAAGATTTTTGAAACCTCATAGTAAGAATGGAGCCGTTCATTCAAATGAGGGAGAAGGGCTTCTTCTGACACGCCTTTGTATTGCGCAAATTTCTCCAGCATCCTATTCAGCTTTCCGGTGCGCTCGGCATTGGCGATATTCTTGAAATCCAAAACAGGATGGTAGGTGGAGGTCAGCCACGTTGACAGCGCAAAGCAGAGCACATACAGGCGAAACGGATTTACGTACCGGTTGCGTTTGCCGGCCAGATACCCGGCGGTAACGAATCCCGGCTTGCTGAAAAGGTACCTGACTGTCCGCAAAACCTTTGAGTCCAGTTCGAGCAACTCATGCGCCGCGTGACGAACAAAATGCCTGAAGGAGAAGCTGTGACGGTCAAATTTCTGCTCGCCGCAATCGGGGCAGAACTGGCGTGCGATGGTTTCACTGCACGTAGGGCAGGTTGATGATTCCTGTTGTTTTATAGCGGTAGCGCTTCCCTGGACTGTGGCGGCCATACGTTCCCCATTTGGAGCAAAGTTGGCAGAGTATAACCCAAGTTCATACAGATAAACGACTGGATTACGGAATCCAAGGAGAGAGCCCAACCAGAGTTGTCCCGCCGGTCCTAATCCGTCCGTAACCCTGTTTAGCCAATGTATTCACCCGTTTGACGTGAGCAGCACGAGGTGTTACGGTCGGAAGAGTTAACTGATAGAGGCGGTTGACTTTGCAATGATAAATCTACAATTCCCCCTGTTCGCGTCCATGATCGCGCCAGTCCTGGCGTCATTTGTTGGCGGAGAGATTTTCAACCTGATACGGCAGACCGGGGCCGTGGCGCAGGTGGTCCTTATTATCCTGCTTATATTCAGCATCTTGTCATGGTCCATTATTCTTACCAAGTGGGGTTCCATCAAGCGGGCGCGTGCACAGAGCGGGCGTTTTCTGCGGGCGTTCCGCAAAGCGCAGCGCTTGCAGGACGTGGCCGCGGTGTCTGAGCAGTTTAAGCCCAGTCCGCTGGTAGCGGTGTTTGACAACGCTTATGACGAGTATCGGCGGCAGGGCGAGGGCAACATTAATGCTGTGCAAAGAGCGGCGCAGATTGCTTCGTCAGAAGAGTTGACGCGCCTGGAACGCCGGCTGCCGTGGCTGGCGACGACTGGCGCCGTGGCACCGTTTATCGGATTGTTTGGCACGGTGTGGGGCATTATTGACGCGTTCAACGGACTGGGCAGCGAGGGTTCCGCTACGCTGCGCGCGGTAGCGCCAGGAATTTCCGAGGCGCTGATTACCACCGCCGCCGGCTTGTTTGCCGCCATCCCGGCCGTGATCTTCTATAACCAGTTCACGCACAGCCTACGCGAGTTTGGCTCGCGCATGGACGACTTCACCATGGAGATCATGAACTTTATTGAGCGCACCACCGGGGTCACAACGGGGGTGCGGTAATGATGGTTACCTCAGGGGCTAAAGCCCCTGTTCAATTTGAGCGTCTTGCGGCACGACTAAAGTCGTGCCCAGACACTTGTTTCGTCGTGGACACTTTCACCACAGCGGCTAAAGCCGTGCTGATCGAGGCAGAAACCGCAGGCATAAATGCCTGCTCCACCCTGCGAGGGATGGCGTTGCAAAACGGAAGAAGCATAAATGCCTGCTCCACCCCGTGGGGAATGGCGAACGGGAAAATAAGAAAAGGCATGAATGCCTGCTCCACCCCGCGAGGGATAGCGAACGGGAAAATCAGAAAAGGCATGAATGCCTGCTCCACCCCGTGGGGCAAGAACTTTCAGGGGCTAAAGCCCCAAAATTTTAGCCAACTTGACGCGGCCCTAAAGGGCCGCTCTTCCACCATGCAATCCGCCACCATGGGAGTACGCTGATGGCATTTACCACTAAAAGCGGGCGCACGGAAACGTCGCTGTCGGAAATCAACGTAACGCCGTTTGTGGATGTGGTGCTGGTGCTGCTGATCATTTTTATGGTCACCGCGCCGGTGCTGCAGTCCGGCATTGAAGTCAGCGTCCCCAAGACAAAAGTGGTGAAGGAAGTTTCCGAGGAGCGCCTGGTGATTAGCATCACCAAAGGGCAGGAAGTTTACCTGAATAATGACCACGTGCGGCTGGATGAAATTGGCGACGCACTTCGCAAGCATTTCCGCGATCCCAGAGGGCAGGCAGTGTATGTCCGGGCCGACGAGAACGTGGCTTTTGGCGCGTTTGCCACGGTGATGAGCGCGGTGAAATCGGCGGGGATTACCAATGTGAGCATTGTGACGGAACCGATACAGCCGGGAAAGAAGTAGTTTTTGCCGCAGATGAGCGCAGATAACCGCAGATCGGAAATGCAAAACCTTACCGCTGATTAACGCGGATAGACGCGGATTTGGGGACAAGTTCAAACGACAGCAAGGCAAGAAGTGGGGCTTTGGGCGTTCTCTGTTTGAAGCGTTGTTTGGGAGAATTGTTTTTTTAAACAAAAGGTCCCTCCGGCCTACTCGCGCGCTGATGAGAACGCGCGCTCGCTTGACGGCCATCGGGATGACGAAGCTTTTAGAAGAGTAAATGCACGAGATCATTTAACGCCGGTCGTGATGACGACGTGTTTAAGGGCTGTTTGCTGAGTGCTGAATGCTAATTACTAATTACTAACCATGGCATATGTCCGGTCCAACCTGTTTTATGAGCGCGAGCAATGGAAGGGGCCAGTGCTTCTTTCCGTGGGATTCCACGGGCTGCTGGTGTTGGCCATTGTTGCGTGGGGCTTCGCCATGCAGAGCCACAGCACAGCCAACGACTGGGGCATTAAGCAAGGCGACGCGGTGACAGCGCAGTTGGTGAGCGCGTCGATTCCGATTCCCAAGCAGGAGCAGTCAGACAATATCGTGGCCAATGAAAGCAAGGGCGTGACACAGACGCAACCCGAAGTAAAGCCGGTGGAGAAACCTCCGGACGACGCAGTTCCGATCCAGGGAAAAGTTAAGCCGCCGAAGCAGGTGGAAAAGCCAGTGCAGCAGGCGCATGTTCAGCCGCCTCCGCGGCCGGTGCCGACGCCGGAGACCGCGGTTCCCTACGGCGAAGGCGGGCCGGTGAGCGGGCCGTATGGATCAGTAACCACGGCGAATTACAAAGGTGGATTCAGTTTCCAGAACGCCGACTTTGGCGGCAAGTATGGCTGGTATGTGGATGGGGTGAAGCGCCGGGTGCAACAGAATTGGCTGACGTATGAGATTGATCCGCGCATCAAGGCGCCGCATCGGGCGTTTATTGAGTTTGATATCACGCGCGATGGCAGTCCGGCGAACGTTCATCTGGCGCAGTCGAGTGGAATTCCGTCACTGGACCAATCGGCTATGCGGGCAATTCAACGCATTGATAGTTTTGGCAAATTGCCGGAAGGCAACAGCGTGACTGTAGATTTCTGGTTTGACTATCCTCCGAAATAGGCGAATTCATGTTTAAAGAAAAAAGAGTTGGTACGGGAAAACTGAGCTTACTTCTCTTAGTCGTCATGTTGCTCGGCAGCTTCTTAAGCGCCGCCGCGCAGGACCGAATCAAGATTGAACTGAACATGGGCCAGGAACGGCCACGGATCGCCGTCCCGGATTTTAAGGCGGCCAATGCCGATCCGCAAACCGCACCGCTCAACACCGTGTTTAACCAGACGCTGTGGAATGATCTGGATAATGCCGGAATTTTTGATCTGGTGGCCAAGAGTTTTTATCCCGGGCAAACGCCAGGGCAGCCGCAGGAGTTGCAAGCGAAGGCCTGGGGAGATCCGCCGCCAAACGCGGGAGTGCTCACGTTTGGCAACCTGGGCGTGAACAGCGGGAAAGTGGATGTCCAGGGCTGGCTGTATGACGTGAAGAATCCTGGTGCGCCGCAGATCCTGGGCAAGCAATATAAAGAAGATGCCACACCGGACATGGCCCGGACGATCGCGCACCGCTTTGCCGATGAGATTATTGCGCGGCTGGGCAGCGGCATTGCCGGAATCGCGGAGAGCCAGATTTATTTTGTGAGCAATCGCAGCGGGAACAAAGAAATCTGGCAAATGGATTATGACGGCGCGAACCAGAAGCAGATTACCAAGCTGGGGTCGATTGCGCTGTCACCACGGATTTCACCCGACGGAACGCGGCTGGCCTTTAGTGGGCTGACCAAAGAGTCATGGCAGATCATGATGTATTCGCTCGAGCTGGGACGCACCGTGGCGTTCCCGCGAAATGCCGGTGACAATTTTTCTCCCGCATGGGCCTCAGATGGAACTAAAATCGCTTTTGCATCCACAATTCATAGCGGGCTGTCAGAGATATTCGTCGCGGACGCGAATGGCGCGGGCGCGCGCAGGTTGAGCACCGGCAAAGGCGATGTGTCCCCGGTGTTCAATCCCAAAACGAATGGCCAGATTGCCTGGGTAAGTGGACGCACCGGACTACCGCAAATCTACGTAATGGACGCGGACGGTAGTAACGTGCAAAAGATGACCGACCAGGGCTATGCTGTTTCGCCAGCGTGGTCGCCCAATGGATTGCTGCTGGCATTTGCGTGGGTCAGAAACTACGGCCCCGGAGTGCTGGGCGGCTCGGATATTTATCTTATGGATATCGCATCACGACAGATCATACAATTGACCCATGATGGCGGGCGTAATGATTTTCCGTCATGGTCTCCGGATGGGCGGCACATTGTGTTCCAGTCCAACCGCACGGGCAATGAACAGATCTGGAGCGTTCTGGCGGACGGCACGCACTTGCAGCAACTAACGCGCCAGGGCCGCAATAGCCAGCCCAATTGGAGCTTTAAATAGGCTTTATAGTAAATTGCATTATTTTTTGGAGGACATGAGGTGAACAAGAGCACGAGCAATCGGATCGTCGTCCTGGGGGTGCTGGCTTTCATGATGGTGGCAAGCGGATGTAAAAAGAAACAGCCTGCGCCGCCACCGCCACCGCCGCCTAAAGCAGTTAGCGCCACACTTTCCGCCAACCCGACTTCCATTGAAGCTGGCCAGTCGGCCACATTGACGTGGAGCACGGAGAGCGCAACTGATGTTGCTCTCGACGGCAACAAGGTTGATCCCAGCGGATCACAAACCGTCTCGCCGACGCAAACTACCACTTACCATTTGACCGCCAAAGGCGCAGCCGGAACGCAGGAAGCCACGGCACAGGTTTCGGTGGCTCCAAGGGCAACTCCAACACCCACGCCGGCGCCAACTCCGCCCCCCGTTTCCGACGATCAGCTCTTTGCCCAGATGGTGAAGGACGTTTACTTCGACTATGACAAGGCTGATCTGCGTCCGGATGCGCAACAGGCATTGGCGCAGGCCGCCCAGACCATCAAGCAAAAAGGATGGAAGGTCCAGATTGAAGGCAACTGCGACGATCGCGGTTCCACCGAATACAATTTGGCGCTGGGTGAGCGTCGCGCTGACTCAGCCAAGCAGGCGCTGATTCGCAACGGCATTAGCGCCGATGCGCTCAAGACCATCAGCTACGGCAAAGAAAAACCACAATGTACTGAGCAGAATGAAGATTGCTGGCAGAAAAACCGCCGCGATCATTTCTCACTGTTACACTAAACAAAAGGGCCGGACGGGCCAGTGCTCGTCCGGCTTATCAAGTTTGGTTCGCGCCCAAGGTTTGCTTTCCACAAGCCCTGAATCCGGTGCACACTTTAGAGGAAGCGCTTCCTCGTCGATAAAACAAAAATCCTTGCAGGAACAACAGCTATTCTGCATCTAAAGAGTTAAATGCCTATGAAGAAACAAAGTTTTGTCGTCATGCTCGCCCTGCTATTTTTTGCGCT
>DASXJO010000391.1:0-2684 GCA_036497385.1 Candidatus Angelobacter sp.
ACCCCAGGATCTGCCGCAACAAACCATCGTAATTGGCCAGATGCTCCAGCCGGTCGTAGTCACAGTCCAGCGCCAGACGCACGATCCCCAAAACCAAAATGTGCCACAGATCCAAACCCGGCCGCCCGGTGGCCTTCTTGGCGCCGACCACCTTCTTTTCCAGCAATTCAAAAATTTGGCTGTTGAGCTCGGCAGTTTGGAACACCCATTGCAGCCCCGCCAGCACCGGCGGCAGTTCGTCCCGGCTCCGAGCCGGCATCACCACTTTTTCGATCGGTGTTTTTCCCAACGCCAACTGAACCTCGAATCGCTTGCGCATGACGCGCAGCATAGCCTCCGCGGCGTGCCTGGCCAGCGAATCTTTGAGCCTCAGACCGCCCTTTATCGAGAATTTTCGAAATCTAACCACCTGCGCCGCCAAAGATTCACTCCTTCCCGCACCACAAAACCCTCGCGCTACAGACCTACCAACAGTTTTCTCTCAGACACTAACTAGTGTCTGAGAGAAAACTCACGATTTCGGAAAAGCCTCTCTGGCATGGGGTTTTCAGGGTATTTCTGGTTAGCCGTTAAGGCTCTTTTTAAGTCTTGATGACGTGCGATGCGGGTTTAGTGTCGGTCAGAGGCGACAGTTTCTCCAAGCTTCTGGTTCTTGCTGTTACGAAAGGCGACTTTTTCACTCACAGAGCACTTTTACCGGTTTTGACTGCGGTCGGCGCTCCAGTAACCGCCGACCAATCTTGTGCAGGTTGTAAGCCAGCACGCCGAAGCCCACGTAACGCTTGAACCCGTGCAAGCCTTTGTCCGGACAGCGATCCAGACCATGATGCTCCAGAGCGTTGATGTCTGATTCAATGGCGTTGTGCTTGCGGCGTAGCGCCGCAAAACCGCGCTGCTGTTCGTGCGCCTGCTCCTGGCTATTGCGTTTGCCGCGTTTGGGCATGATGACTTGCGGAATGTAAAGCTCCAGCAATTGACGGTCTTCGGTGCGGCTAAAACCCTTGTCAAAACTCAGGCTGGCCACAGCTGTCAAACCATAGCTGCCCAGCAGCCGGTCCGCCAGGGCAATCACTTCATCAGCATCGTTCAACTGGTCCATGACCTTGTAGTCCAGAATCAATTCGTGCTGGTCGGTGCTCAGCAATATCTTGTGTCCCAGTTCCACCGGCGGGAAGAGTTTGCCCTTTTTGATCCACTGGGTGTGCGGTTCAAACAGCGAGAAAAGCTTCTCCTCATGGGCAATCGTCTGGCCCTGGAGTAAGCGCCGCTCCACCAGGTCCAGTTGCTTGATCATCATCGTGTGGAAATAGTCCAGGCGCTCTCGCAACGCCCACTGCGCCGGAGTCTGCGGCACCGGCAACGCCTGGATGGTGCCGAACACTTTCTCCTCGAACCGGTAACTGTCCTGCACATACGCCCGGGCGGCGGCCTGCTTGCGCTGTTCCTTATTGGGTCCGCCTGCGCTGGTCAGCCGCGTCAAACCAATCATCTGGGTTTTGAGTTTGCGCCGCCAATCCTGGCACTTGCGCCAACCGCCCAGTCCGGCCCCCTTGACCATCGGCGCCAGCAAGTCCGCACATTTGCGCTGGGCATCCCATAACAGGTTCAGATCGGTTGGAAAATGCACGTTGGTCTCCAACACATAGCTGTCCGCTTTGGCGCGGATCGGCTCAGTGAGACCGTTTTCTTTTTTTTTGAAAGCCGCGCGTCCGGCCTGGACCACTAGCGCGTTGATCTCCCGCAGCAGTTCCTCGTCCACGTGGCAGACGTTCTCCGAAAGGGTCTTGTAATGAAAGGGCTTCTCTGGATCCGAGAGCACCGGACTCAACCCCAGGATCTGCCGCAACAAACCATCGTAATTGGCCAGATGCTCCAGCCGGTCGTAGTCACAGTCCAGCGCCAGACGCACGATCCCCAAAACCAAAATGTGCCACAGATCCAAACCCGGCCGCCCAGTGGCCTTCTTGGCGCCGACCACCTTCTTTTCCAGCAATTCAAAAATTTGGCTGTTGAGCTCAGCAGTTTGGAAAACCCATTGCAGCCCCGCCAGCACCGGCGGCAGTTCGTCCCGGCTCCGAGCCGGCATCACCACTTTTTCAATCGGTGTTTTTCCCAACGCCAACTGAACCTCGAATCGCTTGCGCATGACGCGCAGCATAGCCTCCGCGGCGTGCCTGGCCAGCGAATCTTTGAGCCGCAGACCGCCCTTTATTGAGAATTTTGGAAATCTAACCACCTGCGCCACCAAATATTCACTCCTTCCCGCACCACAAAACCCTCGCGCTACAGACCTACCAACAGTTTTCTCTCAGACACTAACTACCGCCGACTGACTCCGTCAACCAATCGCATTGCCTCCTCTGTCCGAAGGCTCTAATATGGCTTCCGCTGTGAAGTCTGACATACTTACGCTTTCCCATGCATTCACGGAAGTCCCTCCGAATGTTTCGGCCGAACTCGGCATCATCGAGCAGCTTTTTGATCACGTTCCCGATACCGCATTTTTCATCAAGGATGCCCAGGGACGTTATATCGCTGTAAACCAATCTCTGGTCGAACGCTGCGGTTGCCGCGACTAAAAAGAACTCCTCGGACGTCATTTCCACGAAATATTCCCGAAAGAACTCGCCGAGCTTTACGCCACCCAGGATCAAGCCGTCCTTCGCACCGGGCGGTGCCTGATC
>DASXJO010000392.1:0-2808 GCA_036497385.1 Candidatus Angelobacter sp.
CAAATACCGGCACCTGGAGCAATTCTGATTTTTCTACCATGTTTATACCTTGCTCAAGTACTGATGAATGAATTGCACAGCCACCGAGCCCTCGCCCACTCCGGAAGCAACGCGCTTGACCGAACCGTGCCGGACATCGCCGACCGCGAACAGCCCGGGAATGTTCGTCTCCAAAAGGAAGGGATCGCGTTCCAAAGTCCAGTTTTTTGGACGTTTACCGTCCCACATGAGGTCAGGACCGGTCAGTATAAAGCCACGCTCGTCTCGCTCCACCAAGTCGCCCAGCCAGTCAGTCCGCGGCAGAGCGCCAATAAAGATGAACATGGAAGTGGCAGGCACACGCTCAACCTTGTTGGTGTCTGAGCAGAGCACGGAAATCTCTTCCAAATGGGGTTCACCATGCGCTTCAGCGACATTGGCGTGTGTCCAGAGCTGGATGTTTGGAGTGTTCTCAATCTGCTCGATCAAGTACTGTGACATGGTGCTGGCAAGCGAGCTGCCGCGCACCAGAATCACAACGCGCTCAGCGTACTTGGAAAAATTCATTGCCGCCTGGCCCGCCGAATTCGCGCCGCCAACCACATATACGATCTCACCTTTGCATGAGAGAGCTTCCGTGGATCCGCCTCCATAATAGACTCCCGCGCCCTGTAGCCGATCAATGCCGGGCGCATCCAACCGCCGCCACTGTACTCCTGTGGCGACCATCAGGGCATGGCAGGAGATTTCACTTTCATCTTTCAATTTGATGATGCGGTAAGAACCTTCTGTCCGGACGGCAACCGCTTCCTGTGGCGAAAGAATTTCCACGCCAAAGCGTTTGGCCTGGACGACCGCCCTTCGCGCGAGATCGCCGCCGCTTAAGCCATTGGGGAAGCCAAGATAGTTTTCGATGCGCGAACTCATCCCTGCCTGTCCGCCGGGTGCGTCGCATTCAACAATTACGGTATGCAGCCCTTCAGACGCGCCATAGACCGCCGCAGCCAGGCCGGCCGGCCCTCCGCCAATGATTGCGAGATCGTAAAAGTCAGTCTGTGCGCGAGTACGTAACCCCACTTTTTGCGCCACGTCGGCTGGAACACTTTCCAAAAGCTTTGTTCCGTCAGGGAACAGGACCACGGGAAGGTTCGCGGATTCAGGGCCGAGCGCATCCAGCAATCGCTTGGTTTCCGGATCATTGGCGGAAATCTCAACGTCGATCCATTGATAAGGAACTCGATTGCGCGCTAAAAAATCGCGCAACTCGTAGGAACGCGGCGACCACCGAGTGCCTAGAACTCGGATTCCTTCAAACGTGGGACGATAAGAACCTTGCCAATCATCCAGCAGGTCATCCAATTGCGGATAGAGGTGCTCTTCCGGCGGGTCCCATGGTTTCAGGAAAAAATAGTTGATGTTCACTTGGTTGATGGCGCTGATGGCGGCATTCGTGTCCGCATATGCGGTGAGAAGGGCGC
This sequence comes from Candidatus Angelobacter sp., assembly GCA_036497385.1. Lineage (GTDB taxonomy): Bacteria > Acidobacteriota > Terriglobia > Terriglobales > Acidobacteriaceae > Angelobacter. The sequence continues at coordinate 1,458 of DASXJO010000392.1, forward strand.
GTTTGGCATCGGGAAAGATGTGCATTGCGTCCTGCAGAAACGCGACGCCATCCATTTTGGGCATGCGCTGATCGGCAAGCAGCAGGGCAACGCTGTCATTCCGCACCTTCAACTGCTTTAAAACTTCTAAAGCTTTTTCAGGAGCGTCACTTGCCAGCACGCGATACGTTGCGCCGTAATGGGAACGCAGGTCGCGCTCAATGGCCCGCAAAACGTCGGAATCGTCGTCAATACAAAGCAGGATCGGTTTCGCCATAACAACCTAAGTTCAGTTTATTGAGAACTGCTTTCGCTCAATGCGATGAAGAACCATTTAGATGCCGGTGTTGGAATTTGGTCGCTTTATTGCAATTTCCAGCCATGCTGAGTTTGCGGGACAGCAAAGCCGAGCGGCTTAGTGCAATTCAGGCAGCGTGTACTCGAATTCGTAGGAGTGTTTGCCTTCGGCAATAATGATCTTGAAATTTCCGGCAAGCCCTGCCAGTTGTCCCGTCCCGGAATCAGGCACCACAGTTACAGTGAGCTGCGGAACGCCACGATTCATGGTTCCCGTGTGCTGCAGGATGAAAGTGCCAGTGCGCCCCTTTAACGTTCCATTCACTTTCTCGATTGCCACGTAACCGGCTGAGCCTTTCACGTCAGTCATGCCGGTCAGCATCTGGCCTTTGCTGGTCCCTTCCAGGTCTCCATGAAATTGCTTGTCGATTGTCATCCGGCCCAGCGCAGCGTCGCCGTTCTTGTCGTCTGTTTGAGGCACAAGTTTTACTTCAAACGTCCCGCTGGCATGGTTCATGGCTGGTCCTTTCTGAAATGCGGCTGCGTTAAATGGATGAGTGCACGTCCAGGAGACAACGGCAATCGATAAGCAAAGACTGGTAATGCTTTCGAAGCGGCGACTTGGTTTGGCGATAACGCTGATGCTGTTTTTCACCCCAGCATTCTAGCGCAAGTGTGAAGGTGTTACGCCGACTGCGGGCGTTTGAAGACCAGGCACTTTGAGGTGAAAGAGTGCACCGGCTCGCCATGCTGGTTGAGAGTAGTGCTACGCACCTTGACGATCGCCTGATTTGGCTTAGAGCGTGAAGGCACAATTTCCAGTATCTCGCTTTCTACGTGCAGCGTGTCGCCGGGACGCGTGGGTTTGGGCCACGCCAGATCGCCGCCCAACCCGATGATGCCGTTACCCAGCGGCAGACCACCATCGACGAGGAGACGCATGGCAACAGCCGCCGTGTGCCAGCCGCTGGCCGCCAGTCCGCCGAATACGCTGGCCTTGGCTGCTGCGTCATCCAGATGGAACGGTTGCGGGTCAAACTCTCTGGCGAACTCCTTGATTCGTGCTTCATCCATA
>DASXJO010000393.1:0-2994 GCA_036497385.1 Candidatus Angelobacter sp.
AATCGCGCTGCCGGTAAGCTCCTCAAGGCCACCGGTATTCTGCAAGCAGCAGGAGTCGCTGTTTCGCGAAGTGATCCAACTGCTGGAGAGCAATCACGTCCCCTTCGTAATATCCGGGGCCTTTGCTCTGCATGAGCATACGGGCATCTGGCGGGACACCAAGGACCTGGACCTTTTTCTACCCCCGCAGGAAGTCGGGCGGGCGCTAGCGCTGCTGGAGAGAGATGGGTTTGAGACCGAGGTCCTGGACTCAGTATGGCTGGCCAAAGCCAAACGCGACGGCTTTTTTGTGGACCTCATCACCGGCATGAGCAATGCCGTGCTGCGGGTGGACTATTCATGGATACGCCATGCCAGCCGCTCAGAGGTATTTGGATTGTCCGTGCGGGTGCTGGCGCCGGAAGAACTGATTGCATCCAAAATTTTTGTCACACGGCGCGAACGTTTTGATGGCGCCGATATTTGCCACGTAATCTACGGCACCAAAGGCAAGTTTGATTGGCAACGGCTGATGAGCCTTATCGGCGACCATTGGGAGATGCTGTTCTGGAGCCTGGTGCTCTACCACTACATTTATCCGGCAAATTCCGATTATGTACCCGCGGAAATATGGAAGGAACTGGCGCAGCGCTTCAGCGTTGAGCTGGCGCATCCGAATACAGGGGCAAACTTCCGTGGCAGCCTGATTGACGACAAGATGTTTGCCATTGACGTGGCTGAGTGGGGCAAGCGGAATATTCTGGAAGAGCTCCGCGAAAAAGCTGAACTGATTCATCGCGAGAAGAAAGAAGCGGCCTAGAGCGCTACCGCTCTTTTGGCACTAGCACAAATTTTCGCCTATTCATGAGAATTGCAGCCACAGCAGACTTGCACTTTACGCCGCAGAGCTATGACCGCATCCGCGAGCCATTATCAAGGGTGCGGGATGAAGCTGACCTGCTGGTGATTGCCGGCGACCTCACCAACTACGGCAAACCGGAAGAAATGCATTCCCTGCTCAACGGACTGGTGCGGTTGCGCATCCCGATAGTCGCGGTCCTGGGCAACCACGATTATGAAAGCGGCCAGGAAACCGAACTGATCAAGATGATGACCACTGAAGGCATCAAGGTGCTGGACGGCAGCAGCTATGAACGCGACGGCGTGGGATTTGCCGGAGCCAAGGGCTTTCCCGGCGGCTTTGGTCGCGGCATGTTGACAGCGTTTGGCGAAAAAGAGATTAAAGCGTTTGTCCAGGCAAGTCTGGACGAAACGCTCAAACTGGAACGCGCTCTCACCATGCTGCGCACGCCTAAAATTGTGATTGTGACTCATTACGCCCCAATCTGCGAAACCGTGGAGGGGGAACGCCTGGAGATTTTCCCATTTCTGGGCAGCTCGCGCTTAGCCGAAGTTATCGATCGCCATCAGGCGGTTGTGGCCTTCCACGGCCATGCACACCACGGCAAACCCGATGGCAAAACCATTGGCGGCGTGCCGGTACACAATGTGGCGCTGTCGCTGCTGATGGCCCAGAATCCGCCGTGCCCGTATCGGGTCATAGAAATTTAGCAATCAGCAAATAGCAATTGGCAATTGGCCGAAGGCGGCCCAGAGAGAATATTTGCCTTTTTAGGCTAGCTGCTAATTGCTATTTGCCAATTTCCTGAGCGGCGAATTTTCGCCGCGAACTGCTACTATTATCCCGAGTGAAGTCCACTGGCTCCAATGTAGTGCGCATTGAGGCGGAAGCCTTGCGCGAATTGGCCGATCGCATTGACGGGCCAATGGCGCAGGACTTTGTACGCGCGGTGGAATGTCTGGACTCTTGCGGCGGCCGAGTAGTAGTTACGGGCATGGGCAAGAGCGGGATCATTGCACGAAAAATCGCTGCAACGCTCAGTTCCACTGGCACTCCGGCGCTTTACCTGCATCCGGCAGAGGCCGTCCACGGCGATCTGGGAATGCTGGTGCGCGGCGATGTGGTACTGGCGCTTTCTTCCAGCGGCGAGACGGAAGAGATCCTGCAATTGCTGGTCACCATCCGCAGGATCGGCAGCAAGCTGATCACGATCACAGGCGATAAGCTCTATCCCGCAAATTCACACAAAGCTTCCACGCTGGCGCAGGCCGCGGACGTGGCGCTGGATTGCTCTATTGACCAGGAAGCATGTTCGCTGGGACTCGCGCCTACGGCATCCACCACGGCAATGCTGGCGCTGGGCGATGCGCTGGCGGTAGCGCTCTCAGAAAAGCGCGGATTCAAAGAAGAAGACTTTGCGCACTTGCATCCGGGCGGCAAGCTGGGCAAGAAGCTGGCGCGCGTTTCACAGCTCATGCATAGCGGTGATGCGGTGCCTCGCGTTGAGCGAGGTACAAAGATGGTGGACGTCATTTATGAAATGTCGCGCAAAGGGCTGGGCATTACAACGGTGGTGGAAAACAGCAAATTGCTGGGCGTGATCAGTGATGGCGACTTGCGGCGGTTGCTGGAGAAGCGCAAAGACGTGCTCAGTATGACAGCCGGCGATTGCGTAACGGCAAATCCCAAGACGATTCAGCCAGAAGAATTCGCCATGACGGCCTTGAATATCATGGAGCAGAAAAAGATTACGTCGCTGGTGGTGACGCAGGCGGACGGAACAGTGGAAGGAATTATTCATCTGCATGATTTGTGGGGAACGCAGATGGTGTGAAAACAGCTCTTGGCTATTAGCTCTTGGCCTTTAGCTTTGTGTGTGGATTTTAGGCGGGATTGGCTAAAGGCCAAGAGCTAAGAGCTGGCGGGGGGAAGCAGCTGTCGACTGTTGGTAGTTGGAATTGATAATTAGTAGTCGATATTGGGCCCGCTGCGCTTTCGCTAAATACCAAGTGCTAAATACCAAGTGCTAAATACCAATGACCGACTCTCTTCATCGCGCAAAGAAAATCAAAGTAATTCTCTTCGACGTGGATGGCGTCCTTACGGACGGGTCCATATGGCTCTTCCCTGCTCCAGCATCGTCGCCGCGCAGT
>DASXJO010000394.1:0-6519 GCA_036497385.1 Candidatus Angelobacter sp.
GCACCGATTTCCAAAGGCAATGACGCTGCCGCAGCGGTGAATTCGGCGATGCAGATCCAGCGGCTGTTGATTGAACTAAACCGCGACGCAGCGGCGCGAGAGTGGCCGGAGCTGCGCGTAGGCATCGGGATCAATACGGGAAACGCCATTGCGGGCAACATTGGATCGCCCCGCAGGCTCGACTATACGGTGGTGGGCGATGCAGTTAATACCGCGCAGAGATTAATGACAAACGCAGCGGGCGGGCAGATCCTAATCTCGGAAACGACGGCCAAAAAGCTGGGCAAAACGGGGAAGACAATTGACCTGGAGCGCCTGCCGGAACTGAAAGTGAAAGGCCGCAGCGAAGCCGTTCCTGTTTTCAGGGTTAACTGGGTGGAACAATCGGCAGAAACCGTGGTACTGCCAAAGAAAAAGCGCCCCGCCAAGGGCGCTTCAAGGTCACGCAAAGTTTCTACTTAGGTGTGGTGGAGCCGCTGCCTTTTTTACCTTTCGACTTGTCGCTGGAAGCGCCGGCGACATGATGAGCAATGATCTTGTCCTTGATCTGGTCGTAGGTGGCCTGGGGAACGATCTTCTTGGTCAGGAGATCGCGCTTGGAATTGTAAGGACGGCCATCAATGATTTTCTGGCTGTAAGCGTCGCCAATGCCGGGAAGCGCGGTGAGATCTTCCTTGCTGGCGGCATTGATATCGACCAAGTCAGCTTTCTTGGTCTTGGTTGCAGCGGTATCAGATTTCTTCTTGGTGGCAGTTGCATCCTTGCTGGATGCTGCCGTTCCACCCTGCGCGAAAGACGCGGTGGCAAAAAGCGAGAGCATAAACAGAACTGCAATGGCCCGAGTGTTTTTGTGGAACATAGTCAAGAATCTCCTCCAGAGCTAAAGAAAGTACAAGTCAATTCAATGCAAGACCTTAAAAGTCTAGGTTGGAGGATGTTGATTTGTCAAAATGGCGATTAGTTTTAGGGAATTTGGTCGCAACAAAGATGATCCAGAGATCGAATGTAACCCCGAAGCAATGGGGCCACTAACGACCTGTAATGGCTAGATCGATTCACAGATATTGTAGAGTTCAAAGAGAAACAAAAGGTTCCTCACTCCTACTCGCGCGCTGAAGAAAACGCGCGCTTCGCTAACGGAGTTCGGAATGACGAGATAAAGAAAGATTACATCAATCCTGAAATCGCTCTAAGCTTCAGGCCAATCGGAACGGTGACATTAGGCGGGCTTGCGTCCGGTCTTTTTCTTGCCTTCCCAGGCGCGTTGCGGCCGCTGGGCCTCAGGCAGATCACGGTCTTCAACGCGATCATAGGTATAGCGGTCGCTTACGGTGCCAAGAGATTCGTTATAAAGGCTGATGCTACCGGTGGCTTCCTTGAGTTCTTCTGAAACCTGGTGAATAGCCTGGAGATGTTCCGCGGTGGCTGGGACTTCCGCTTTAGTGGTCTTCAGAAATTTCTGGTATCCCTTATCGACAAGGCGAGAGATTTCACCGCCAATCTGGATTCCCGGCTTGGCAAATAGGCGCGCTGCACCGTCATCGCCGCGTTCAATGGCTGCGGAAACGCCCGACTTCTTCACGAAAACGCGGTTCTTTGTGCCGGGAGCTTCGAGAATGTCAAAGCCATGGTCGCGAAGCCAATTCACAGCTTCTTCATACGTACGCTTCTCTGTCGTTGTTGTCGCCATAAACCACCTGACCGCCGATTCGATTCCAGACACGAACGGGCCGTTGCCCCGGAAAGCAGGGAATGGATAATGTCGCACAGGGAGAGCCGTTACAGCAACATTACTGTTGTGCAAAGGGTTACCCCCGCCCAGCGGGTGAACGCTTAGGCCGCTGTAAGTTCGAACAGTCGCGTTCTCTAAGTTGTTTCTTTATTGTTTAATCCTCTTACTTCGAGCATAATCTCCGCCGGAATTTCCCATTTAGGTTTTTTGTAGGAGAACCATGTCTCGCCTAGCCACTCTTTTTCTTGCCCTGTCATTATCGCCCGTTTTAGCTGGAGCTTCTTTTGCACAAACTCTGGAGACAAGGCCGCCGCAACCTGCGACTTCGCCTTTGTCACCACGTGCATTAGCCAATAACGAACCAAATTACCTCAAGCTGCGGAACATCAAGCTCGGAACAGTGACAGTCCACGTCACCGACTTCACATTAAAGCGGGAAGCGGGGACCTTCACGTTCAAAAACGGAGCTTTTCAATTTGTGGAGCCGGTGAATGGAAAGATAACCGGAGCGGTCTTTGTGGGCGAGGGAAGCTTCGTGCTGAATCCTCCTATTGAATTGGAGCGCCGCAATCTTGCCATCCTGACAGAAGGGCAGCCATTTGAAGAGCGATTCTCCAGTGTGGTGCTGCGCTTTACCGATGGAAGCGAAGAAGAGATCCGCAAGGCAGCGAATGGAGACAGTTCGCCTGTGGGAGATGCGGGTGGTTTGCTGGGGGACGTACAGCAGCAGCTCAAGAAAAAGCTAAAGGAAAACCTGGCAGCGCGTCTGCTGGAAGATGTTCTGGGTGAGCATCCAGGAGGGAAGTTCATTGCCTTTATTCATGGCAAGAAGTACAGCGACAAGATGATCTATGACGTTGATCCGCACGGCGCGCTTAATGTAGCTCCGGAAGAGAATGCGCTGCTGCTGTGGGACGACAATCATGAAGGCATTTGGGCCGGGTTCCACTCTTTGGCGGAATACAAGAACCATACGGCTAACAGTGATGAGAATAATCACAGCGTGACAGTGGAGCGGCAGAAGCTGGACACTACCATCGCCAAGAATGCTTACTTATCCGGCACGGCAGAAACCAGCTTTGTAGCACTGCAGGATGGAGTCCGTGTGGTGCCGCTAGACTTGTTCCGCTCGTTGCGTGTGGAGTCGGTAACCGCACAGGATGGCACGGCGCTGGCTTTTATCCAGGAAGATAAAGATGACGACGCGAATTTTGCCGTGATCCTGCCGCGTGACTTGAAGAAAGGCGAAAGCTACACATTCAAGACAAAGTATGGCGGGAAAGACGCCATCCGCAACGAAGGCGGCGGGAATTACTACCCGATTGCGCGCGACAACTGGTATCCGGGGCAGGGATTTGGCAGCTATGCCACGTATGAAATGACCTTCCACGTGCCCAAAGGCATGACAATGGTGGCGACGGGCAAGCTGCTGAAGAAGATTGATGAAGGCAATGAGACGGTAACGCAATGGAATTCAGAAATTCCGCAATCCGTTGCCGGTTTCAACTTCGGCAACTTTAAGCGCGATGAAGGCAAGCCATTCAAGCAGCCTTACTTGCTGGAGACATTTGCCAATCCAAATCCGCCGGACATTATTGAGGGGATACAGCATCTGGATGACATGTCTGCCGTTGGCGGAGGCCGGTCGTCGGTGACCGGCACCCTGGGCAACATGAGTACGGTGGGCCTGATGAAGAAGGCCATGGGAGAAGCCCAGTTCGCGGTGGAGATCTATACAGACTTTTTTGGCGAAGCACCCTACAAGCGATTAGCGATGACGCAACAAACTGCATTCAATTATGGCCAATCGTGGCCCGGGGTAGTGTACCTGCCGATCACCTACTTCTTTGATAGCACGGTGCGGCACCAACTCGGCATGGGGGATGCCCACGGGTATTTCAAAGTGGTGGGACCGCATGAGATTGCACATCAGTGGTGGGGACACATGGTGGGATTCAATTCCTACCGCGACCAGTGGATGAGCGAAGGGTTTTCCGACATGTCCGCATCGCTATTCCTGCAGTACATCTATGGCCAAAAGAATCTGGATGACTACCACAAATTCTGGGCGGACGAACGCCAGATCCTGACCGATAAGAACAAACTAGGCAGGCGAGCCATTGATGTGGGCCCGGTAACCATGGGCTATCGCTTGAACAATGCCAGAACAGGGTTCGATATTGGCCGGCGGCTGCTTTATCCGAAAGGCGCCTACATTCTGCAAATGGTCCGCTTCATGATGGCGCAGAGAAACGGCGATCCGGACCTAAAATTTAAAGAAATGCTGCACGACTTTACCAAAACCTATGCCAACCGCCAGGCCAGCACTGAAGACTTTAAGGCCATGGTGGAAAAATACATGACGCCGGAAATGGACGTCGACAAGAACCACAAAATGGACTGGTTTTTCAGCGAATATGTTTACGGTACGGAGTATCCCTCGTACAAATTTGAGCACTCATTTTCCACGAATGCCAACGGCGATCCAGTTCTGGACTTCAAGGTGTCACAGTCCGGCGTGAGCAAGGATTTTGTAATGCTGGTGCCGATCTATCTTGACCTTGGCGGAAGGATTACACGGCTTGGATCAGCAATGGTTTCCGGCAATAGCAGCGTGGACGGCCGCGTGCCGTTGAAAGGGTTAAAAGAAAGGCCCAAACGAGCCATGATGGCGTATTACGACGATGTTTTGGGAAATATAGAGAACCGGTAGGGAGGGCTTCGACAGATGCTTCGCGCAGGAGAGACGCTCAGGAATTCCATTGCGGGCTCCGACGCACACAAGACGAGTCCAGAGTAGATCCTTCAACTCGCTGCGCTCGCTCAAGATTACTTAGACGCCCGCAAAGCGGCTCAGAACGGATCCTTCGGCTCGCTGCGCTCGCTCAGGATTTCGGCAGGAGGCTCCCGCCTCCTGATCGCCTCAAGATCAAAACCGGCGCCTATTCTCCCCCGAGATTTTCGGCGCCGGCTTCAAAGGTTCTCCCGAAACCGGGAGGACCAGGCCGCTCATCTACTTTCGGCCAACTTGTTCGCAGAGCGGAGGCGGGTTCAAAAGCAAAATGGATGAAAAGCTCTGTATCAACAAGATGCCTTGCGGCCGCGAGGCGGGTCAATGAGAAAGGCGGACGCAGTATTTACTTAGTCGATAACAAACAAGGTGGCATTGAATTTGGCCGACTGATGTATACTGTGCCGAACTTGAATTATTGCGGGGCTTTTTAAGCTATTTTTTCAATCCCCGCATGCAAAAGCTGTGGGGGGCTACTTATTAAGGGTTTTGAGAACACCATTAACTTTTTACCTTGACCAGCAGCAGCCCCGGTCGGGAGGGTCCGTATGGACCTACTTATTATTCGTCTCGTTTTCATTGCTGTTGTTGCAGTTGCCTGTTATCACTTAAAACCGTTCGGACTAGCCAATCTACCCGCATGGATATCGGCTTGCGTCGGCATTGCCATTGGCATAATTATTGTCTGGTTTGAAGCACGCCTGCGCGTAGTAAGCCTGAAGCGGCTCATCGGGGCCGTGATCGGCAGCATCCTGGGCATTCTGGGCGCTTACCTCTTCGGCGTTGTCATCAAGAACAGCATTACCCACTCAGAAACGCAACGTTTCCTCATGCTGATGGTGATGCTCTTGATGTCATACGTTGGGCTGATTGTGGGGGCCAACAAGGGCGACCTGCTGAATTTGGCGGCGCTGGGCGGAATCTTTGGCGCGGAAAAGCAAGGGCGCAAAAGCTTCAAGATCCTTGACACCAGCGTGATCATTGATGGCCGCATTGCCGATATCGCCGATACCGGCTTTCTGGACGGTGTGGTGGTGGTTCCGCAATTCGTCCTGCGCGAGCTGCAACTGGTAGCCGATTCGGCCGATTCACTCAAGCGCAATCGTGGACGCCGCGGGCTGGACATCCTTCAGCGCGTGCAAAAGATGGTGACGGTGAGCGTGCAGATTGTGGAAGACGATTTTCCCACCGTCCGGGAAGTTGACTTGAAATTGATTGAGCTGGCCAAAGTGTATGAGGGAAAAATCATCACCAATGATTTCAACCTGAATAAGGTGGCGCAGCTCCAGGGCGTTGAAGTCCTGAACATCAACGAGCTGGCCAATGCACTGAAGCCGATCGTGCTGCCTGGGGAGACGATGCGCGTCTTCATCCTGAAAGAAGGCAAGGAATACAACCAGGGCGTGGCGTATTTAGACGACGGCACGATGGTGGTGGTGGATAACGCGCGCAAGCTGATTGGAAAGAACGTGGATATTGCCGTAACGTCAGTGCTGCAAACCACGGCGGGAAAGATGATCTTTGGCAAGTTCGACGAACGCAGCCGCGTGGCGGAAAGAATGGAACCGAAGGCCGAGGGCGCAAAGGCTGAAGTGCGAAAGCCGATCATCGTGGAATCAACGCCGCATACACAATCAGAGTGATTTTAGGATTGCCAAAATCGCCGAAATTCCACCCAGCAAGCCAAAAGCGGGCTCGCTGGGGACCCCGGATTGCCAAAGATTGCCAAAATTGAAAGCAAAAGCCTTACGCGGACTGCGCGGAAAGAAATTTGCTCTTTTCGTTCCCCATCTCCTTTTACTCTGATCCTATGTCCGCAGGTCAGTGGACCTGCGGTTGTGGTGAATCGCCTATCGCTCGCATACAATAAAGCCAGCTTGTTACCTGCTTGAGAAAGCGAATAGGGCGCGTTCTCGGAGCCTACCGTGGTCTTGAAGATGTCCTGTCACACCAAACACCGCATTCTTATGGTCTTGTTGCTTTGCTCTGTTCTGCC
>DASXJO010000395.1:0-8562 GCA_036497385.1 Candidatus Angelobacter sp.
TGGCGCTTGATGCCGCGGACAACATTTATATTGCTGGAAGCACCAATGGAAACACCTTTGGCGATGACACGTTTAAGCCCACCCCTGGAGCGTTCCAGGGGACCTTTGGCGGGAAAACGGATGCCTGGGTGGCCAAGCTGAACTCCAGTGGAACAAGTTTGGTCTATGCTACCTTTCTTGGCGGCTCTGGTGACGAACGGATAGGCGGCATCGCCGTCGATTCTTCCGGCAACGCTTACGTGACTGGTACCACCACATCGAAGAATTTTCCCGTAAGCGCCGGTGTCTTCCAACATGACTGCAAACTGAAAAGTGACGGTACCTGCGCCAGCGCATTCGTGACCAAGCTGAATGCCCTGGGAACACGAGTCTTGTATTCCTCATACCTCGGTGGCCATGGTACTCAGAGCGGCGAAGGCATTGCGCTGAATCCGTCAGGCAATGCGTTTGTCGTGGGACAGACTGACGCCAAAGACTTTCCAACAACGGCAGGAAGCGCGCAGCCTGTGCCGGCGGGCGCTCAAGATGCATTTGTCGTGCAAGTCAGCTCCTCTGGATCACACCTGAACTATTCCACTTTTCTTGGGGGATCCGGCGCGGACGGGGGCCACGCCATCGCGCTAGATTCCTTTGGGAACGCATTCATTGCGGGACGCACGCAGTCAGCAAATTTCCCGGTCAAGAACGCGTTTCAACCCGGGTGTTCCGGCGGATGTGTTTTTGTGAGCAAGTTAAACACCAGCGGACGTCTGGTTTACTCCACATTCCTTGGAAGCGGCGCGGGGCCCGACTTTGGCACTCCTACTGGTGGGATGGGCATCGCAGTTACACCTGCGGGAGAGGCCTACGTAACGGGTGAGCCCGGACCGAATTTCCCAATCACTCAAAATGCTTTCCAACGAGTGCAGGGACCGCAGGGGCTTGGAAATGAGCCAGGTGGCAGTATCTTCATTACCAAGTTCAGCTCAACAGGACAGCTAATCTATTCCAGCTATTTCGGAGGCGGCCTCAACTCTCCACGCGTGGCACTGGATCCAAGCACAAATGCCTATCTTACCGGGCTTGTGAGTTTTGGTGGCCTTATCCCGGCGACGCCGGGCGCCTTTCAGGAGCAACGTGGAGCAGAAGAAGACGCCTTTGTGGCCAAAGTGGTGGCGCTGTGTGCCTTGAGCACGGACAACCGCTCGGTGACGATCTGCTCGCCTGCGAGCGGCAGCACGGTGGCATCACCGGTGAGGATCATTGCCGGCACAACAGACGTGACGCCGGTGAAGCTGACGCAGGTGTATCTGGATGGAAATAAAATCTATGAAACAGGACTTTCCGCCATCAATGTGGGCCTGCCCATCGCAGCAGGAACGCATCGATTCACCGTGCAGGGGCTGGATACGGCCGGTGTGTTCTTTAAGAAGAGCATATCGGTCAATGTTAGCCCGCACTAGGTTGCGGCCAATCACGCAAAAGGGGCCAGCAATTTCATTTGCCGGCCCCTATTCTATTCAGCGGTGAAGCGCGATCTGCATCCGCGCGCAACAGCTCTAGAATGTTCCATCAAAAGCTGCGAACAAGCCTTTTCCTGTAGCCTGGCGCGCGATGGTGCCTTGTGCGCTGAAGGAATTAGGGCCGGCAGTAACGCATGCGCCAACGCATCCGTCGGCGTAGCCCACCAGAACACGCCCTTGCTTGTCGACAGTGGCGTCAATGAAGTCGAGAAGATTGCGATCATTGCCGCACGTGGTTCCACCTAGACAAATTGAACCGCGCTGGACGGGATCGGTGGGCGTGGCATCTACCAGAGTCCACGTTGCGCCAGAGTCATAAGTGTGTGCGATGTAAAGGTGCCAGACGCCGGTGAAGTTTGCCGTGTCTTGAGCGTTGCCGCCGGTAGGCGTGCCGAGGAAAGCCAGCGCGGCGCGACTGCCATCGCCGGCGACCATGGCCGGGAAGGCCACGTTTTGAATGCCGAGCGCTGTGCCAACATCCGTGATATTGGTCCAGGTAGCGCCATGATCATGCGATACGGCAACCATGGGATGGCCATTGCCGCCGTGCCAGCCGAAATAGACAGTATTGTCAGCCGCAACAGCAACGGAGGGATCGCTATCGCCCGAAGTGCTGCCGGGAATAGCGTGGACTGTCCAGGTAAGACCGTTATTACCAGAGGAGACTACCGCGGCATTTCCGCTGCCGCAACTCTTATTAGGAACATAAGCAGTGCCATCGAGGCCAACTTTGATATGCCCATGCAGGCCGCCGCAATCGACCAGGGTGTACATTGGCACGGCAGGGCCGTAGGTGAGTCCGCCGTTCAAGCTGACGGCGCAGGAAGCGTCAATCACATCCTGCGAGCAGTAATAAATGGCGTGCTGATATCCTACCGGAGGCGGCAACTGAGGCACTGCGCTGGGAGCGAACGGGCCACCGCCGATCGTTTGATGATCGATTCCAGCGGGGGTGCCGCATCCCACGGCAGGTGTGTAACTGGCTCCGTCATTATCAGTAAATGAAGAGAGGCTGCACGCGCCGGAAAGCTGTGAGACAAGCGTGCGGCCGGTAGTGGAGTCAGTAAAGAGAATCGGGTCCAAGGACAGCGCGGATGTTTCCGGAGAGCTTACGTCTTCCCATGTGGCAGACGTGCCATTGATGGTAACGCGATCCGTCTCCAGGCCGGCCTCAAAGAAGATCTTGCCGGTATTCCAATTCACGCCAATGGATGGCTCGCCTGCGCTTGTGGCAATTCCGGCGGGAGGAACCAGGTTCTGGTAAGTCTGGGCAACAGATGCTGAAGAAACGAACAGGACGGCGGAAAACAGCAGACAATACATCGGGTGGCTCTTGCGCACGGATGGCTCCTTGAAGAAATTAACAACGGGGAAATGCAGGGGAAAGTAATATGCCCCTCCAGAACTACTGGCATTATTACTATCAATCCTCGTAGTTAATGATGCGGCTACTTGGCGCAGAGATGGCGCGGCATTGGTGACGCGGTTCCAATTTGGGAATCAGAGGCGAGGGGTTTAAAGCGGCTGTTATTGGCGCTTTGGTCGGGCCAGAACTGCGCACCGTGGATTCTGCAGTTGGAAGACTTCCGATGTCAGGTTCAGTTCTTTCGGTTTTGAGTGGAAATGGGAGTCACTGGCTGCACACTCGCAAGGTCGCATCATCATCAACGGATCGGAGTATCAATTGAGCTTCAAATAACCCTATCTGGCCGAATCCCAACCCATCGTTGGGTTCTTGTGACGAATGGTTCTTCCGGAACGCATGAACTTCGGGGGTAACAGAATCAACTCTTCCCACGAACGTTGCGGTCACACAATGGGAGATGAAGTAGCCCGGATGTTTCTTCTCATAAGAGGCATCTGCATTGGCCATTGCCTTGACTTGTTTTTCAAATCGATCGAATTTTGAATCTCGGATTAGTTTGATCGGAACGGGTGATATGCGTTTCCCATCAACGTCTTCCGACCCGGACCTTGCACCACCGCTGACGTAGATGGCTAAACTCGGAGGTCCTCCACCTTCTCCACCGTAGCCGAACCAGAGAGCATCCTTACAGCCATCGCCGCTCAACATTGAGTATTCGAAATTCCCCGAGTAATGCCCACGTACTCGCACCAGCTTGTTATTGAATGCGGAAGGATCTTTCACTATGGCGCAAACAGTCGTAGACATCGGGGTTTGATGCGCGACCTTCTCCGATTCCGGTTGATTCACAGGAGTGACGCAACCGAGCACTCCCCGTCCATTCTTTGCAAGTTTCACCGGCTTGATGCATTCCGCGATGCGAGTATGGTTGTCGTCAGCAAGCTGCGTATGCCGATCCGGTGCAACAGCAGGGAACGGCCTGATACTCTGGTGGGTGACGGAGAACACGCGCCTATCCGAATCTGCTGCCAGCCCGTATGCGAACCCGAGGACCGTGCCATAACGGTTGTAATAGCCGAGAAAGAACGGTTTGTGATCTTGAAATGCTTTCAGGCCGCATATCGCTACAGTGTCTTGTGGCGTGTTTCCGCAATCGGTTGCGTCTCTGTCGGCAATAGTCCTCAGCCGTTCTGTGAATACGCGATCAGAAGCATCGGCGGCGGACCCTGGAGGAAGCTGGACTGGCGCGCCCTGGGCAATGAGCCGCAGTGTAAGCAAGGCAAGAGTCAAGCCAAGTGGAAGAGTTTTCATGGATTCTCCATGCGGACGCCAAGCTGAAGTTGTTATTGCTGCCGTCAAGTTTTCGGACGTCAACTCGCCAAACGATCTCAGTTTCTGAGTGTAAACGCCAGTTCACAACCCTTATCTCGCCATAGCATAATTCAATCTGACACGCAGGAGACCACATGCCCACGCCCACGGCAAATCCATCCGACGTTGCCACACTCGATGCCATTCTGCATACTTTCTATGAAACTGTTTCCGGAGCGGCCGGCCAGCGGCGGGACTGGGACCGCTTCCGAACTCTTTTCGTGCCGGAAGGACGCCTGATGCCGATAGTCTCCCTTGCCGGTGAAAAGGCCGGCATACGTTTCCTGAGCACCGAAGGTTTTATTCAACGTGTGGATCCGATATTCGCGAAGGAGGATTTCTGGGAGCGGGAATCAAGCCGCAAGACGGAAACCTTCGGCCACTTCGCCCACATACTGAGCTTCTATGACTCTCTCCGCAGTCCGAACGGACCGCCATTCGAACGAAGCGCGAACAGTATCCAATTGTTCAATGACGGTAGTCGCTGGTGGATTGTCAACGTGATGTGGAACACTTCACGCGCTGAGTAGGTACTTGGAAAAGCGTCAGGCCGCCCCGGTCAGGTGCCGCGCTAGGTTTGGCATTGGCGTTTGTGATGAGCCGCGCGGAATGGCGAATCGCTTCTTGACCGCATTGTTGACAGTGAATAAGGGAATGTTACTCGACTAAGAACGGATTTCGCTTGACTTTCGTATCCGTTTTTGCTAACATAAGCCGTTTCATTACAGTAGTTTAGGCCTGTCTGGGGCCAGTCAGCTGCAGCCTGGGATGCCCTTGGGATGATGCGCGGTAAGTGCTTTGGAATGCTAATTGAGGGGATAGGGGGAGGGGCCTCCTGAAGATCGGGTGATCCGGTGATCGCGCGTGATCCGTTGATTGGGGAAGGCAAAATCCTACACTGATGAACACGGATTCAGGAATGGGTAAGCGGGAAGGCAAGATTTTACCGCGGATTGGCGCGGATGAGCGCGGATCAGGAATAAGCTGGAACCCTGAAACCTACGCCAATCTGGCGATGCGGTGGGATACCAAGGGAGGGGGGAGGAGGTAAAGATCGGGAGATCGCCGTGATCGGGTGATCCGGTGATCTGAAAACCCGGAAACCGTACCGTTCAAGATGCCGATTGCACCAATCAAAGTGAAAGAGTCGAGTAAGAGGAAATACGTAAGTAGAATATCTAAGAGCGGGAACCCTGATTGAGGAAAGGCTTCGCCTGATTTGGGTCGTTCGACTCACGGCACGCCGCTCGCTCACGATGACAAGTTGAGGCGCCGCGATTTTGCGCGGCGCAATATTTAAAGACAGATGAAATCATTTCTAGAAACAGTTCGCGAGCGCGTTGTTATCTATGACGGCGCCATGGGCACGGAGATTCAGGAGCGCCATCCCTCCATGGATGACTTCTGGGGCAAAGAGAACTGCTCTGAAGTGCTGGTGCTGAGCCGGCCCGACATCATAAAAGATATTCACGCCGCGTATTTCAAGGCCGGGGCCGACGTGGTTGAGACAAACACGTTTGGCGGCACGCGCATTGTGCTGGGCGAATTTGACCTGGCCGACAAAGTCCATGAGATCAACAAGCGGGCGGCTGAGCTGGCGTGCGAAGTAGCACGGGATTTTTCCGCGAGCGGCAAACCGCGTTACGTGGCGGGATCCATTGGGCCGGGAACCAAGCTGCCATCGCTGGGCCAGATCAGTTATGACGACATGTTCAACGCCTATCTGGAACAATCGCTGGGATTGATTGACGGCGGCGTGGACATTCTGCTGATCGAGACCTGCCAGGACATTCTGCAGACGAAAGTTTCCGTGGCTGCGGCGTTTGAAGCCATGAAGCAGCGGGGCAAGCGCATTCCGGTGCAGGCGCAGGTGACGTTGCAGGAGTCCGGAACCATGCTGCTGGGTACCGAGATTGGCGCGGCAGAAACTGCGCTGGAGCCTTTTGACTGTGAAATTGTGGGCCTGAATTGTGCGACCGGGCCGAAAGAAATGAACGACGCGGTGCGCTATCTGGCGCACAACGCGCCGAAAGAAATATCCATCCTGCCGAACGCCGGCCTGCCGGAGAACGTGGGCGGAGTGGCGCATTACCGGTTGACGCCGCAAAGCCTGGCGGAGTGGCACAAGAAGTTCATCACCGAATACGGCATCCGCATTGTGGGCGGATGCTGCGGCACCAATCCGGAGCACATCAAGGCCGTGGCTGATCTGTGTGCGAATCTGGAACCGGCGAAGCGCGAAGTGCAGGTCACGCCATCGGCTTCAAGTGCGTATACCACCATGCCGCTCGATCTTGATCCCAAACCGCTGATTGTGGCGGAAGAAATGAACACCACCACGCGGGTGGAGCATTTCAAGAACATGGTCCGCGAAGGCAAGTATGACGACATTCTGGCGTTGGCGAAAAAGCTGGTGACGGAAGGCTCACACATGCTGGATCTGTGCACGGCGATTGTGGGCGAGGACGAGAAGGGCTACATGAGCTCGATCCTGGAGAAGGTGGCGACACGCGTGCCCGCGCCGGTGCTGGTGGACTCGACTGAAGCCGATGTGATCGAAGAGGCGTTGAAGCGCATTCCCGGCAAGGCGATTATCAATTCCATCAATCTGGAAGATGGCGAGAAACGCACGTCCAAAGTTTTGCCGATGGCCAAGAAGTATGGCGCGGCGGTGATCGCGCTGACAATTGACGAAGATGGCATGGCGCTGACGGCAGAGAAGAAAGTCGCTGTCGCAAAAAGGATTTTCAAACTCGCTACGGAAAAATATGGCATCCGTCCTATCGACCTGATCTTTGACGCGTTGACGCTGCCGATTTCTACGGGCCAGGACGACTATCGTACGGCGGGCATGGAGACGCTGAACGCGATCAAAGGCATTAAGGCCGAGCTGCCGGACGTTAAGACGATCCTGGGCGTAAGCAATATTTCGTTTGGGCTGAATACCTACGCGCGGCGCGTGTTGAACAGCGTGTTCATGAAAGAAGCCGTGGATTATGGACTGGATATGGCGATTGTGAACTACGCCAAAATCTATCCTCTATATAAGATCCCGCAGATTGAAGTGGACCTGGCGCGCAAGTTGATTTATTACGACAAGTCGGCGGGCGATCCGCTGCAGATTTACATGCAGCATTTCACCGGGCTGGACAAACAGCCGCAAGTGGAAGCCGCGCCGCTGGAGACACTTTCAGTCGAAGACAAGCTGAAGCGCTGCATCATCAACGGTGAAAAGGCGCTGGGCGATGGCGCGCAGAAGCAGACGCTGGAACAGATACTGGACGATGCTCTCACAAAGTATTCGCCGCTGGAGATTATTAATACCGTTCTGTTGGACGGCATGAAGACGGTGGGCGAGTTGTTTGGCGCGCGCAAGATGCAGTTGCCGTCAGTGCTGGATTCCGCCGGCGTAATGAAGCAGGCCGTGGCCTATCTTGAGCCCAAGATGGAGAAAAAAGAAGGCAACCAGAAAGGTACGCTGGTGCTGGCCACGGTGAAGGGCGATGTCCACGATATCGGCAAGAACCTGGTGGACATTATTCTTACCAACAACGGCTATAAAGTGGTGAACCTGGGAATCAAGCAGCCATCGGATTCAATTATTGCTGCGGCGAAGAAGCATGGCGCGCATGCCATTGGGCTGAGCGGGCTGCTGGTGAAGTCGACGCTGGAGATGAAGTATGTGATCCAGGATTTGCAGGCGCAGGCGCTGGACTATCCGGTGATCTGCGGCGGCGCTGCGTTGACGCGCAAATACGTGGAAGACGACTTGCGGCGCGAGTACTCAAACTCAGTGTTCTACGCTGACGACGCTTTTACCGGCCTGCACCTGATGGATGATTTGACTTCAAGTAACGGCGCGCGGGAAAAGCGCTTGCAGGAAGGCAGAACGGTAAAAGAGTTCGCCAAGACCACGATGATTGCCGGAGCGGAAAGTTCCACCAGTACGGAGCGGTCACCGGTGGTGCAGCCAGCGCCGAATATTCCTGTGCTTCCGTTTTATGGCGTGCGCGTGCGCAAGGATTTTGATTTAAATGAGGTCTTTCAGTACATCAACCACACGGCGTTGTTCAAGAACCAGTGGCAGTTGAAGACTGCTTCGCAGGCGGATTACCTGAGGATTGTGGAAGAGAAGTACGTTCCGGTGCTGTCAGAGTTGCAGAAAGAAGTGGCGGCTAAAAACTGGTTTGAACCCAAGGTGGTGTATGGCTACTTTGCCTGCCAAGCCGAAGGAAACGACGTAGTGCTTTTCGATACGCCAGAGACGCGCAACGTAATAGCAAGATTTACTTTTCCGCGGCAGCGCGAAGGACGGAAGCTATC
>DASXJO010000396.1:0-13248 GCA_036497385.1 Candidatus Angelobacter sp.
ACGCAAGCCGGCTTCCTCAACCGTATTCAGAACGCCGACCTGTGCAACTACACCCTGCCCGCCTGCCAGGCCATGCTGGAATTCGGCAAATTGCAATCCCAGCAGGGTCTGATCTCTGACCAGTTCATCTCCTCCCATACCGACGGACGCTGGCTGTACTGGGGTAACGGCAATCGCGTAATCCGCTATGACACTTTCAGCGCCGGCAACATGCAGGTCTGGAACCAGAGCGGTTTCCCTTGCGCAGTACCCAAGGTCGCTCCGCCCTGCGTGGCCAGCACGATTCCTCAGCAATATAGTCTGATCTTCGGTATGAACTGGATCCAGAGTGCAACGCCGATTGCGCTTGCCGATGGCAGCGGTTTCGTTGAAGACATGACCGTTACCACTGACCCGATCATCGAAGCTCCGCCTCCAGCCGTTGCCGGCGTTCTGCCTAAGACCGGCAAAGCATGGTTGTACAAGGCTTCCAGCAGCCTGACGCAGGAACCTTGCGTTGTAACGCCGCTCAATCCGCCCCCGTGCGTCAACAGCGAGACTGGTAACGACAATCCTCCGGTTGGCGCTCCCAGCAATGATGCCAGGAGACGTTCAGTCCTGCTCCTGTCCGGCGTGACCCATGCCAGAGGTCTGCTCTGGTTGCAAACCAACTGGTGGGTTTCTGACGAAGACCATGGTTTCTGCCGCATTGATCAGAACCTGATCACCGGCGCAGCATCCATGACGCATTGCTTCCAACCTGCGGTGGGCTCCGCCCCTGGTCTGCCTTTCGTGCCTGGTCAGCCTGCGGCTTCCGCGCCTGATAAGCTCGGCCACCAGAATGTATATGTCCCGGATTCTTCGGGTTGCGTGAATCTGCCTTGCGGTACCACTGGCAGCATCGCGCGGCTCGTCTTTATCCCAGATGGCACCGGAGGCACGGTGTCACAAACTGGCGTGCTGAACTCCGGCAAAGGTGTGCCGGCAGCAGTGGCCATTCCAACCGGTCCTTTCAATGATGGAGCGGTTTACGTTGGCTATTACAATATCGGCTCAATCTTCAAGATCCAGCAGCCGGCAACGGCTCCAACAGCACCAATCCCGGTGGGCGGACTCGGCCACGGCGTAGGCGTACTCAGCCTGGCGTTTATGGGGAATGATCTCTATATGGCCGAGCTGGCGCCCCCGCCAAATGCCGGAGGCCAGCTGATCAAAGGCAGCCAGGTCACCGTGCTTGTGGCGGCATCTCCTAGCCTCCAGAGGGGCAGCGCGCGTGAAATCGATAAGCCCATTTCGCGTCTGCAAAGCCCTGATCCGCAGTCTCTCCTGAGCCCGCAGTTGTTCACCAATCCGGCAGCTTTTGCTGTTGGCCCGGTGGGTGATCGCGAAAAATGCCTGCCGCCGCTTGGTGTAAAACTTTCCGCCAGCGTGCCGGCAGATCCTGGAACCGCTCCTGGTCTCTTCATGGGCAGCATGGGACTTCCTCCGGCAAGCGCGGTAAGCGGCGGACTGGCCCTGCCACCTGAAGTGGCCCAGTTCGGATCCATCTGCACCACCATGATCGATTGGGTGTCGCAGGGTTCGCTCAATCCGCTCCTGAGCCTGAACCAAGACTTGGGACCCATAACAGCGTTGGCATTCAACAGCCAGACCGACTCCAAAGCTAACCTGGCGATTGCTGACGATCTGACACTGGTCGTTCCTGACCAGACACTGCAAAAGAGCCAGTTCGTGCCGCCTACAACCGGGCAACACGGACAGGGACACGTTTACATCGTTCCGTAACTTCAACTCTAACTAACAGGCTGGCGGAAGATCGCCAGCCTTTTTTATTGCCATCGCCAAGGAGGTAAACTGCTGCTTATGCGATTCCAATCTCTCATTGTGATGCTTTTATCTTCGTTACTTATATTCGCCAAGGACGCTCCGAAACCTATGCTGGTGTCACACAATGACATCAAGGGCCCCGTTATTGGGAAC
This sequence comes from Candidatus Angelobacter sp., assembly GCA_036497385.1. Classification (GTDB taxonomy): domain Bacteria; phylum Acidobacteriota; class Terriglobia; order Terriglobales; family Acidobacteriaceae; genus Angelobacter. The sequence goes on from DASXJO010000396.1 coordinate 1,960, forward strand.
ACGCACATTGAGGACCTTGAAGTATTTGCGGACGGCCGCGTGCGCTACAGTGAGTCCGGTAATGATCGCAAAACCGGCACTGTTTACATCAGGCTCACGCCTGCGCAGTTGCGAAGGATGACTGTTTTGCTGAACAGCAAAGAAATGCGCGCCGTGCCTGCGGAGATCCCTTCACAGATTAAGGTCGTGGATTTTGACTGGGAAGCGCAGTTGAATATCCAACATGCTTCCGGCCGGCAGACCATCGCCATCAAGAATTTCTATCCCTTGCTGAACACGCAGCGCCCGGCTTATCCAAAAGCGTTGATCGAACTGGAATGTATTCTGCGCGATCTTCAGGCCCGCGCCACCAAACGGCCGGTTCATATTAACGAGGACGAAGACTGGTGTCCGGAAAAAGCGCACTGAAATTACTACGCTGTTGAATGCAAGAGGCGCGTAATGGCGAGCGCGCGTAGTCAGGCCCCATTAACGCCCGGCTTTGGCGTGAATGGGCAGATCAGCGCGCGAGTAGGCTGGAGGGACCTTGTGCCTTGCTTGCAATTCGATGAAGCGAACACAAGGTCTCTTGCCGCTATTCCGGCGCTGAAGAAAACGCGCCGTCGCAAACGCGGCTTGAGATGACGTTCGCAGTAGTGGAATCAAGTTTAGTTTCCCAATCCGGCATTCCAAACTGGCCCACTATTACACTGCCCTGTTACGCCAATAAATAACCCGCCGTTTTTTCGGCGGGTTGTCATGTCTGAACCCTTGGCCTCTAGCTAATGTTTCTTACGCTGTTTGGCCAGTTCTTTCCTGCGTTCTTCCGCATGAATGAAAACGTCGTCAGGATCTCTGAGATACTTTTCCCATTTCGCGCGGACTTTGCCGTGGCGGCTCCAGTCGTCCAGCTCAAGCTGGTGCAGGTCTTCCACAAATTCCTGGTAGATTTCCGCCTGCAGCTCTTGGGTGAAGCTGGAGAATAGTTTTGCCGCTTTTGATTTGAAAAATCCGGTCTGCTGCAGTGTGTCGCAGTGGCCCACAATCGCCGCAAACGCTGTGTTGAGTTCAGAGAGGGTGTGATAAATCTGAGACTTTTGAGTAACATCAATAGTAGCCATTGTCGCCTCTGTATTAGGTGCTTTGGTTAGGGACGTTACCCGGTCGTAACACCGGGAGCGTCCCGACTTGTTTATACATTCCGCGCGAATTGGAAGCAACGAAAAAAGAGCGTAACTGTCCCGGTTTGAACGAAATATTTCAGACCGTTTTCCTGAGTGCCGCGCGCGTTTCGGCGAAGCCGGGATGAGCGCAAGTGGAAACATCGCGAGTATGTGTACCACTTCATACCAATCCAGCGAGTTCTCCGCATAAAAATCCGAACTTCTTTCCTGCATCAGCCAACGCCGTCCATCGTTCGTATTGCGACTAATCTTTTGAATTTTTAATTCATCTTTAACGCCAGCTTAATTCTGTCCGCCTACTCTTGCCATGTTAATGAGTACGAACTTCTGATCTGGCTCCTTCCGGGCTGGACCAAAACACTGCGAGCCTGATTTTTTGGGGAAAGAGAAAGCGGCATTCCCTTCCGGTCTCAACCCTCTTTTTGTTTGTTTTATTTTGCGGCGATTTGTCTCCGTGGAGACAGCGGACGGTCATGCAATGCAATGCGGGGCAACCGCGCATTAGCTTGCAATGGGTCCGCCAAAGCAAGGCGTTGGCAAGAGCGGCGCGGTAAATCAACAAACTTTTTGAAAATTTAATCCAACTCCAAGCTGCCCTTAATGCCCGGGATTAAGTATCGCTTTACGAGTATCGCAACACGAATTATCAGGGTAAGAGGAAAGTCCCTTCCGGGCTCCAATCCCTAAAGCAGTTTCAACAAGGCTTTCTGTTTTTGCACCCCCCTTTTGGAGGCAACACCCATGCGCGCCCAAATTTCCACGCGAATCAATACAGGAACCAAGCCCGCCGGACTGCTCCGGCTTTTAGCCATTTTAGTTCTGGTGATGGCGGTCCTGTCTCCTCTGGCCGCGCAAGCCCAGGGGAATTACGTTTATGTGAATAACCAGGCGGCCGCCAACGCGGTCTCCGGTTATTCGGTCTCCGCCGCGGGTGCGCTTACGCAATTGAGCGGCTCGCCTTTTTCTACCGGCGGAGCGGGCGCGAACGTCGTGTGCTACGGCCTGAATCGGATCACATTGAGTCCGATTAATAATCTGCTGTTTGTGGCCAATACGGGCGACCGCACCATCACCTCGTTCCAGATTAATCCAGCCACCGGCATACTTACGCGCGTAGCCGGCTCGCCCTTTCCAACGCTGCTCACGCTGGATTCATGCCAGGGCATTTCACTGGCGGCAACGCCGGACGGCAATTTCCTGTTTGCCTCAAGTAACGGCCAGATTGAAACTTTTACCATCAACGCCGGTGGGACGCTGACTCCGTTGGCCACGCCTCTTACGCCGAACTGCTGTTCGCCTAACGCCAGCATGGTGGTTTCTCCCAATGGCCAGTTCCTGGCAATCTCAAATCAAAGCAACGTCTCGATGTTCACCATCAACGCGGGCGTACTGACGGCGGTACCGGGGTCGCCATTTTCAAAAACCGGTTCGGGAAGTCTTTCCGGTTTGGATTTCAGCTGCGCCGCCGATCGCCTCTACGCGGGTGAGGCCATTGGCAGTCCCGCACTGGCAGATGCATGGACAATCGATAACGCGCCGGCCAGCCCCACTCTCGGCCTTCTTACTCCGGTGCCTGGAACGCCATTCACTTCATCCGGAAACAATTCCAACATGGTCTTATATAGTCCGGACAATAGTTTGCTTTTCCAGAGCAACCAGTTCACCAACAGCGTCAACTCTTTCACCGTAAATCCTGATGGCAGCCTGGTGAACGTTGGAAAATTCGGCACCAGCACACAGCTGCACACTCCCGCCGGAATGGCCACGGATGCTACCGGCACTTTCCTTTATGTAGCCGACGACGCTTTTGGAGTCGCGGTTTTCAGGATCGGCAACGGCGGCGTGCTTGCAGCATTGAGTGATGTTGCCATCAATCGCCCCGGCGAAATTCAGGACTTGGTAGCATATCCAGCGCGCAGCTGCACCACGGCGGACCTCAAGCTGGAGATGACGGCTTTGTCGCCTACAGCCCCTGCGGGTGCGCCGGTACAATATCAGCTCAAGATCACGAACCAGAGCGATAGCACGATTTCATCTGCCGTGGTGGGGGACACATTCCCGCCAACACTCAGCGCGGGTGGAAGCGCTCCTATCGTGAATCCGGCAGGCGCATCGCGCTCAAATGACGTTTCCAGCGGCCTTAGCACTGTCACCATCACAACCACAGTGCCGCACCTGTTACAGCCCGGCCAAAACGTCACCATCAGCTCAGTGCCCGCACCCACCACGCCGAACCCGATCCAGTCCGGCTTCTTCCTGACTGACCCTACGTTCACCGGGGTCTACAAGGTCCTTACGACCCCTACTGCGACCAGCTTCACCTATCAGCAGGCGCTTACAGCCTCGTCGTTCCCGTCGCCGACTCTTGCAATCGCCGCCACGAATGGTGCTCAGCGTTTAGGTGGCACTGTAACAATCACGACGACCCAGCAGTTCCAATTCCCCGCTGGGCAGCAGCAGACGATGACGATCGCCAATGTGACAGATAAGAGTTTCAACTCAAATCCCCCCGGGACCCAGATCCCGGTCACCCAAATAGGGCCGACAAAATTTATTTATCAGCAGACTGGACTGCCAGATGCAGTCAGCGGCGGTGGAACGGCCACAGCACCGCCCAACGTGCCGTCTTCTGACAAGGCGGGCGGAGGAAGCGCCAACAATGCAACCTGCCTTGTGACCAGCGGCACCGGGACGTGCAGCTTCTTTAACTTCGCTCCGCACCCGGTAATCGTCGCGAATACCGGCGCAAATCGATCTGGCAACGTGGTGACCATTACCACCGCCGCGCCTCATCAAATTTTTGTGGGCCAGACAGCCACTATCAGCGGCGTAGCGAATACCACGTTTAACGGAGCGTTCGTGGTGACGTCAGTTCCTTCTCCGACGACATTCACATATAAGCAGACTGCGGCCAACGCAATCAGCGGAGGCGGCAGCGTGAGTGTGCCTGCCACACAGGCCCAGTTGATCACGTTCCCTGCCCTGGCTCCGCAAGACGTACGCACCTTCAATCTGAATGCGACGACGAAAGCCAATCTGACCAATGGGACCGTCGTAATCAACACGGCGAACATCACCAACAAATCCACCGTTGATCCGGATCCGACCAATAATTCTCCCAGCGTAACCATCACGATTGGCACGCAGACCGGGACAACGCTGACCGTTCCCACGGCGACCGGCCCTTACGGCGGAAATGCCACCGTGACTGCCACGCTGAAAACCAGCGGCGGCACACCAATTCCGAATGAAACAATTGGATTCAACTTCAACCAGAACAACAGCACGTATAACGCGGTAACAGACTCCAACGGCGTAGCCACGGTCATCATCCCGCTGGGCTTCACCACAGTCGGCACACATCCGCAGGCTTTCACTGTGACTTTTGGCGGCGACGCCAGCTTTGCTGCCAGCAGCGCTCTGGGTGATTTGATCGTGACCAAAGCCCAGTTGACCGTCACGGCTGACAATCAGTCCAGGCTCTATGGCGATCCTAATCCGGCTTTCACTTATGTGATTACCGGTTTTGTTAATGGCGACGATATCTCTGTGGTAAGCGGCGCAGCAGATTGCACCACCACCGCCACGCAGGCAAGCCCGGTTGGCGCTTATCCGATTACGTGCACCGTGGGAACGCTTTCCGCGCAGAATTACGTGTTTGCCTTCGTCCCCGGCACTCTCACAATTAATCCTGCGCCTTTGACCGTGAACGTGGATAACGCTTCGCGCGCTTATGGCGATCCTAATCCCACATTTACTGGAACAATCACTGGCCTGAAGAACGGCGACGTGATCACTGCGAATTACAGCACCACGGCAACCCAGCTCAGCCCGGTCGGAACGTATCCCATCACGGCAACCCTGATTGATCCCAATAACATAGTGGGCAATTACGCGGTCACGATCAACAATGGAACTTTGACGATCACTCCGGCAGCCCTGGTGATCACGGCCAACAATGCGGCGCGCCTCTATGGCGATCCGAATCCGGCCTTCACCGGAACGATTGCTGGAATCAAGAATGGCGATAACATCACGGCGATCTACACAACGCCGGCAACGCCTGCCAGCCCGATTGGAACGTATCCAATCATTCCTTCTCCCAGCGACAATGGCACCGGCGCACTGGCTAATTACGTTGTCACGTTGAACAACGGTTCGCTCACTGTCAGTCCTGCTCCGCTGACCGTAACGGCGGATAATGCAACCCGCGCCTTTGGCGCGCCGAATCCGGCGTTCACCGGCACGATTGTCGGAATTAAGAACGGTGACAACATCACCGCGACTTATTCCACTCCGGCCACGGCGAACAGCCCGGCGGGAACGTATCCAATTATTCCTGCTCTGGTTGACCCGACCGGCAAGCTGGGCAATTACACGGTTACCATCAATAACGGCACGCTGACTGTGACGACGGCAATTTTGACCGTCACTGCCAATAACGCCAGCCGCTTCTATGGCGATCCGAACCCGCTCTTCACTGGCACAATCCAGGGAATCCAGAACGGCGACAACATCACCGCAACTTACTCGAGCATCGCTGATCCAACGAGTCCGGTGGGAACGTATGCAATCGTGCCTACGCTGTCAGATAACGGCACTGGCGCGTTGGCGAACTATGTTGTCGTGAGCAACAACGGCGTCCTTACTGTAAATCCAGCGCCGCTGACAGTAACTGCGGTTAGCGTGAGCCGCCTCTATGGTGACCCGAATCCCGCGCTCAGCGTAACGATTGTCGGGATCAAGAATGGCGACCCGATCACAGCCAGCGTGAGCACCACGGCCGATCCCACGAGCCCGATTGGAACCTATCCCATCGTGGCAACGCTGGTCGATCCGACAAACAAGCTCGGCAATTACGCCGTGACCATCAACAACGGCACGTTAACCGTCAACCCTGCTCCTTTGAGCGTGACTGCGGCCAACGCCAGCCGTCTGTTTGGAACGCCCAACCCGCCGTTCAGCGGAATCATTACGGGGATCAAGAACAGCGACCCGATCACGGCAACGTACTCAACCACAGCTACAGCGACCAGCGCTGCGGGAGCCTATCCGATTACTCCGGCACTGGTTGATGCTGCCGGCAAGCTCGGCAATTACACTGTCACGTCCACCGATGGCACCTTGACTGTAAATCCTGCGCCCACGGCAAACTTTCTCTTCGTGAATAACCAGGCCGCAACCGGCAACAGCATTGCCAGCTACTCGGTGGCCGTAGACGGCTCACTGACCGCTCTGGCTGGCTCGCCTGTTGCAACCGGCGGACTCGGCGCGAATGCAGCTTGCTCTTCTGTGAATCGCTTGGCTCTAAACGCGGGTAATAACCTGCTGTTTGTTTCCAACGGAGGCGATCAGACCATCAGCGCATTCCAGATTGATCCAACAAGCGGCGCATTGACGGCGGCTGCCGGTTCACCGTTCGCTTCTGGTCTCACGCTCGACGCGTGCTCCGGAATTTCCCTGAGCGCCACGCCTGACGGACGGTTCCTGATGGCTTCGAGCAATGGCCAGATCACTACCTTCAGCATCGGCGCGGGTGGCGTGCTTACATCACTTTCCACCGCGGCTAACCCGGTTGTGCCGAACGCCAGCATGAAGATTTCGGCCAATGGACAGCTTCTGGCGGTGTCAAACGGCGCCAGCGTCTCAGTGTTCTCCATCAACCCTGATGGGTCGCTGACCGCGATCGCTGGATCTCCCTTCGCAGAGGCCGGGACCGGATCGCTCGTGGGTCTGGACTTCAGCTCCACCAGCGGCTTGCTGTTTGGCGCGGAAGCCAGCGCAACTTCCGGCTTCGCGGATGCATGGACAATCGGCGCGAATGGCGTTCTCTCATCCGTTGCGGGCAGCCCGTTCAGCACCACCGCGATTAACTCCAACGTGGTCCTGCTCAGCCCGAATGACAGTTTCCTGTTCGCCAGCAACCAGGGCAGCAACAGCGTCAGCTCATACGGCGTGGGTGTTGGCGGCAGCCTGAGCAGCCTTGGCAGCTTCGGCAGCGCAGCTTCACTGCACGCTCCAGTGGGCATGGCAACGGACCGCTCCGGCAGCCTGCTCTTTGTGGCTGACGATTCCTTCGGCGTGGCCGTCTTCAGCATCAATGGCGCGGGCTCGCTCAGTCAGCTTGGCGATGTGGCGATTGCGAATGCAGGCCAAGTCCAGGACCTGGTTGCATATCCGCCGCGCATGACCAGCAACGCAGATCTGAGCGTCGCGATTTCAGCCTCACCGTCTAGCGTGCTGGGCGGCCAGAACGTGACCTATACCATCACCTTGACGAACAACGGCGTTGATCCAGCAGCAGCAACTGTTACTGACAGCTTGCCTTCCGGCTTCACTCTTGTCTCTTGTGCGGCAACCGGAAACGGCGTCTGCATCACCAACTCCGCAGCAGCGAGCTATTACTTGCTGCAAAGCGGCGAAACCCAAACCCTAACGATTGTTGCCCAGGCAGGCCTCTCAATTCCTGACGGTACAGTCACCAATAACACCGTAACCATCAGCAATAGCTCGGCTGTTGATGGCAACGGCGCTAACAATTCCGCCAGTGCCAGCGTGACGGTTACACAGCTCGCCATTACGAGCTTGGCGGTGGCTCCGGCCAGCGGAACCTACGGCGGAAGCACCACGCTTTCAGCAACCCTGACCATCCCAACCGGTCCTCTGGCCGGCAAGACCGTCAGCTTCTCGTTGAATGGCACGTCCATTGGAAGCGCCGTAACCGACGCAACCGGATTAGCGTCACTTCCTGCAAGCCTGGTGGGCATCGCCGCTGGATCGTATCCTGCGGGCGTAACCGCCAGCTTCGCTGGCGATGCCACGAACAAAGCCGCCTCAGGTAGCGCAGACTTCACCGTGAATCCCGCGGTGTTGACTGTGACCTCGGCAGATGCAACGCGGATTTATGGCGATCCGAATACGGCCTTTACTTTCAACATCACTGGTTTTGTCAACGGCGAAACTGCTGCGGTTGTGAGCGGAAGCCCAAGCTGCACCAGCGCCGCCCCGGCCGCCGCTGTGGGTACGTATCCGATCACCTGCACAACTGGCACGCTCTCTGCAGCTAACTACTCGTTTACCTTCGTGAGTGGCAATCTGACGGTGACACCGGCCGCGTTGACTGTGGCTGCAAATAACGCGACTCGTCTCTATGGCGATCCGAATCCCGCATTCACCGGCACGATCACCGGAATCAAGAACAGCGACAACATCGCTGCCGTCTATTCCACCACGGCCGACCCAACCAGCCCGGTGGGGACCTATCCCATCACTCCGGCGCTGGTTGATCCAACCGGGAAGCTGGGCAATTACACAGTAACTTCCACCAACGGCACGCTCACGATAACTCCGGCCCCGCTGACCGTTACCGCGGCCAGTGCCACCCGTGGCTTCGGTGATCCAAACCCAGTCTTCACGGGCACACTTGCGGGCATCAAGAATAATGACAACATCACCGCTTCCTATAGCACTACGGCCACGGCCGCCAGCCCGGTGGGAGCTTATCCCATAACTCCGGCCCTGGCAGACCCAACCGGAAAGCTTAGCAATTACACCGTAACGTCAACGAATGGCACACTGACAATCACCAACGCTGTACTCACTGTGACGGCAGCCAATGCCAGCCGGTTCTATGGTGATCCGAACCCGGCTTTCACCGGAACGATCACGGGCCTGAAGAACGGCGATAACATCACGGCGACGTTCTCCAGCGTAGCGGTAGCCACAAGCGCACCAGGAACCTATGCAATCGTTCCGGCACTGGTGGATCCGAACAATCAGGCCGGCAATTACACGGTGGTCCTCAACAACGGTGTTCTCACCGTGAACGCAGCTCCACTTTCAGTGGTGGCAGCTAGTGCCACCCGCGCCTATGGGGCCGCAAATCCGGCATTCACGGGCACTATCACTGGCCTGAAGAACGGGGACAACATCACGGCGAACTTCACGACCGTGGCTGATCCAACCAGCAATGTCGGCAGCTACGCGATCACGCCGGTACTGAGTGATCCGACGAACAAACTCAGCAATTACGCTGTGTCGCTCACGAATGGCACTTTGACGATCACCCAAGTGCCGCTGACTGTGACTGCCAACAACGCGAGCCGCGTTTATGGCGATCCCAACCCGGCGTTTACCGGAACGATTGCTGGACTCGTGAACGGTGACAACATCACCTTCAGCGCAACCAGCGCCGGACCGACGGCTGCCGTGGGAACGTATCCAATCGTGCCCACGTTGGTTGATCCCACCAACAAGCTGGGGAACTATACCGTGACTTCAACCAACGGCACGCTTACGGTAACGCAAGCGCCGTTGAGCGTGGTTGCGGCGAATTCGACCCGCGCTTTTGGCGATCCCAACAACCTGAGCGGAACGCTCACCGGCGTGAAGAACGGCGATAACATCACCGCGGTTTACAGCACCACGGCAACCGCTAGCAGCGCGCCCGGAACATATCCGATCACTGCCTCTTTGAGTGATCCAGCCAATAAGCTGGGCAACTACAGCGTGACAATCACGAACGCCACGCTGACCATTACTCCGGCCACGCTGACCGTCACCGCTGCCAACGCCAGTATGGTTTATGGCGATGCGGTTCCTGCTCTGAGCGGGACGATTGCGGGAATAAAGAACGGCGACAACATTACGGCCAGCTTCAGCACCGCGGCAACTTCAACCAGCGCACCTGGAACGTATCCAATCGCAGCAGCGGTCTCGGATAACGGAACTGGCGCTCTGGCGAACTACAACGTGGTTATCAACAATGGCACGTTGGTAATCAGCCCAGCTCCGTTGCTTGTATCTGCAGCAAATGCCAGCCGCCTCTATGGTGATCCGAATCCGGCATTCACTGGCGCGATCACCGGCTTGAAGAATGGAGACAATATTGGAGCTACGTTCTCCGCTGCTGCCGATCCAACCAGTCCGGTCGGAAACTATGCAATCATTCCGACTCTGTCTGACCCGGCCGGCAGGCTAAGCAACTATGCTCTCACGGTTAACAATGGCGTTCTTACGGTCGCTCCGGCGCCGCTCAGCGTGATAGCTGCTAATGCCAGCAGGGTGTATGGAGATCCCAACCCGGCATTCACCGGCACACTGACTGGCGTTAAGAACGGTGACAACATCACGGCGAGCTTCTCCAGCGCCGCGACTGCTGCCAGCTCAGTAGGAGCCTATCCTATCGTTGCAACACTGTCGGACCCGGCTGCTAAGCTATCGAATTACTCGGTCATTTCAAGCAACGGTACGCTAACTGTAAGTCCTGCTCCATTGACCGCGGCTGCCACCAGCGCCTCCCGCGTTTATGGGCATGCTAACCCCAGTTTGAGTGGAAGCATCAGCGGCTTGAAGAACAATGACCCCATCAGCGCGACTTTCGCCAGCCCTGCGGACTTGAACAGCGCGGTGGGAACTTACCCGATCCTTCCGGTCTTCAATGATCCGGCTTTAAAGCTCGGTAACTACACTGTCACTACCACCGGCACTCTGACAATAACCCCGCAGGCGCTGTCAGTGACCCTGGCCAATGCAACTCGCCTGTACGGCGACCCCAATCCGGTCTTCACCGGCTCTCTCAATGGACTCCGCAACAATGACAACATCACTTTGGCCCCCACTACGACTGCCGACCCGACCAGCCCCGTAGGGACGTATGCCATCGTGGCAGGGTTCAACGACCCTGACGGCAAGATAGGCAATTACGCAGTAACGTCCAATACTGCCACCCTGACCGTAAACCCAGCGCCGCTGACCATTCAGGCCAATAACGCTGCTGCACCGGTCGGCGGGCCCTTCCCACCCTTCACCGGGACGATTACCGGCTTGAAGAACTCGGATGTGATCACGGCGTCGTATAGCACCACGGCTGATTCGACCAGCCCGGCTGGACAGTACCCGATCATCCCCGCCGCTGATGCTAGCCCCGCGCTTGGAAACTACGCGGTAACGTTGATTAACGGGACCTTGACGCTGCAGTAAACGAAAAAGCCAGGGCCAGCTGAATCTCAGCTGGCCCCGGAATTCTTCAAATCGATTGCGTTGCGAGTCACTTCGAGGATAATAAATATATCCTCATTAACTTTTTTAATTGTCTCCTATTCCAGTCCTAATCAGCCGCGCCCAT
>DASXJO010000397.1:0-5984 GCA_036497385.1 Candidatus Angelobacter sp.
CAGGCTGCCTTCCGTAACAGCCAGTGCACGGCAGGAATTTGTGGGGGTGCCGCAGCCATTGGGTGCCGTCGGCAGGTCGACTGTTCCGGTATAGTTGCCACTCGTCGTCAGGCCATTTACCAGCGTTTGGCGAATCACTTCGCCGTGGGCCGTAAGCTTGTCATGGAAAGTAAGAGTCGCGCCGTTTCCTTCCGCTAGGTAAAGATCGCCGTTGGTGTGAACACGTCCGCCGAAATCGAAATTCGGTCCGGCAAAATAACTCAGGTCACTATCGGAAAAAACGCCAAACTGAAATACCGGAATCTGCGCCACTTCAACGTCGCGAGTCATGTGCGCCTGCGCGCCGGAAACGCGGGTTGCCGTCACATCCAAATTGATAGGAATAATCTGCGCTGAAAGGCCTGCAAAATCACCTGCGCTGATGGTCTGCACATGGCTTTGGGGGCTGCCGTCAGGATTCGCCACCACATTGAAAACGTATTTGTAACCTACGTCAGGCAATGCGGGCTTGTCATTACCCAAAGCGCTGATAGTAGCCGCTGACGGTGACTTGGTTTTCTCATACAGAGCGCCAAGGTCCGCCGTCATTTTTTCCATGCCGGCTTCCGCATCGTAATAGGCCAGGTTGCCTTCCTGGTCAGAACCGCCGATGCGTTTTTCCGTCCGCACTGTGTAAGACAGTGTTATCGCCATGGCTGAAAGCAGGACAAGAAACAGCAGCACGCCGATTAAAGCAAAGCCCTTTTCACGAATTTTTCCAGACATCACCATACTTGCTCCTGACTGTGACGAACTCACTTGTACCGGTCGCGGAAACTCAAGTTCCGCGGACTTACGGCTGCGGCCAAAGTAAGATGACTCAAAGATTTCGTTGGCCCCGTCTTGCGCGTTGAACGCACACTCAGCACGACATTTACTTTCCGAATGAGACCCGGCGTGCCATTTGCCGTCTTGGTGTTGGTGACCAGTGTGCTTGACGAGTCATTTGCCGTATCGTCATACACGTCATACGTGACTTGCAGATTTTCTACGCCATCCATCACTGGGACCGGCTGCTGGCCGTTAACCTGACGCATAAGCTGCCAGTTGTCGTCGTCATTTCCAAAGGTGCCGTCCGGTCCTGCGCTTTGTTGCAGGTAGTAACTGATTAAAAGAATTCGTGCCGCTGTAGTTGGCGGATATTTGTTCCCAGGACCCGGGTCCTGCAAGGCGGCAATATTTCCACTGGCGGCGCCGGGTTGGTTGATGTTGAGTGGATCAGAGTTGGCGAACACCAGCGTGTTGCTGTTGGTGAGCACATTGGTCACCATGCCAATCGCGCTGCCATGCACGTTACTGAGAATGATCAGGTCACCGATATTGACTCCGACAACATTCGTGAGATCGATCTGTGAGCCCGAAGCATTGATGGAGGAGGCGGTGCCAAGGTTCAAAGTTCGGTCAATATAGACGGTGGTGAGGGCGTCCGGAGTGCCTTGCTGGACATTGCCATCATTTGCGTCGGGCAGCACGGGATACATGTGGTTTCCAGGGAAGGAATGGTTCTTCAGGAAGCAAACCCCTCCCGCACAAGCCAATAGTGATTTCGTTGAGCCCGTGCCGGTGGGCAGCTGAACACCCCCGACGGGCATCCCGGTGCCGGACAAGCTGAGATCTTTCAGGATGCTGTTGATTGCCGCGCGGCCATCCTGCTGCAATTCAGAGCGCACCGTGACCAGATCGGTAATCTGCAGCGCCTTGATAACCAGGCTGCTTCCAGCGGCAAGAACGATGCTTGCCACCAGCATGGCCACAAGCGCTTCCATCAGCGATAAACCTTTTTGGCCTTTTCTTATTTTGCTCATAGTCTATTTCCTAACGGTACTTGGAGATATAAGCGCTGATCTGGTATTGCCTGGTTCCGTACTGCGGGACCGTGTACTTCACCGTGACAGTGATGAGCCGCAAATTGTTATTTACCGTGGTTGTGCCCGTGAGAAAGACCGGCGATAAGGTAATCTGGCGTTGAAAGTTGTTCAACGGCTGGCGAATATCATCCACCGTTCCCAGGATGCCGTCCGGCCCCGGAAGCACAATAGCGTCGATCTGCGAGTTGGCGCTGTTGCTGTCGTCATCTGTATTCGCAATCCCATCGGCGCCCGGCGGATCATAGATCGGGGCGAAGTTATCCAGGAAGATGCCGCCATTGGCTTTGTTATTGATCTGGCTGAAATCAATCTGTGATGAATCGCGCGCGCTGAAAACGCTCTCCAGTCCTTCTTTCGCTTTCGCTCGCGCAATCAGGTCTTCTTGTGACATCTGGAGGTTGCTCAGCGAATATGCGAACAGAGAGAGCACGCTTAACAGTCCGGTGGCCAGCACAATGGCCGCAACCATTGCTTCCATCAAGGTAAAGCCACGCTGTTGCTTGGCCTTGCGTCTTATTCCCATATCACACCTCCACCGGGCTTCGGTCCCAGTCGCCAGCCGCGGATACGGCCGGTTGTGCCCAGCAGCGTAATCGCGCGGGCCCCGCTCAAGTCACCTGGACGCGCGACGTAGATCACCCCGTCATTCACCAGGCCGAAAGCATCCAATGCAGATCCGTCGGGCTGAAAGAAAATTGTGGTTCCTCCTCCGGACTTCACCTGGTCGAAATCAATCGCTGCCCTGCCATTGCCGATGTTGTCTGGCGTCGGCGTTGGTGGAGTCGGCATTCCCGCCACAATTGTGTACTGGACATCCGTCGGCAAAGTGATGGTTTCGATCTGAACCGGCGTGCCATCGGCAAATGCCTGCGTGACCGATATCGTCCCCGGAGCGGTGAAATCCACTCGGCAAACGGTCCGCTTATCAATGGCAACCTGACGCGCAAAGCGCAACTGGTCCAACGTGTTCTGGTAAGCAGTTTCCACATGCGAGCCGCGCACCGCTCCGGAAATATTCATGACGGCTACGGCCCCGCCAGTCATAAGAACTGCCAACGTGACCAGAAGTTCGGTCAAGCTAAAGCCGCGCTGAGATTTACTGATCGGCACCAGGTTCTCCTTGCGATTCGTCGATTGGAATCGATTTCTTCAATATGTACGAGGGAAGGCTCTAAAAAGCCCTTGGGGAGGTACCTAGAAATTACTTTGACCCCAAAGGAAGGTCAATTGCCGCAAGGTCAGGGCGAACAAGTGATGGGGGCATGTACCTTAGGGCGGATTTAAGGTTTTTCAATGTCGATTGAGCTCAACATGGGCCAGCGCATGTGGACGCAAACCACTGAAAATAAGAGATTGGCAGTTGGGGTTTTCAAGAGCAGGATCGCTGGGCCACTTGGCCGGTGATCACAGACTGGCGGCAAATGCTTTGGCCGCTGCAGAACGGGCCAGAGCCAGAACTGTTCCAGCATTTTCTGGAGGCTTGGGACCCGTAAATCGTTGGATATGGCCAAGCAGGCTGACGCAGATTTCCTCTGCGTTTTGTGCCGGAGCGCCGAGAAGTGCTTTGACCTGGCCCATTCCGAAGTCTTTTCCTTTGCGTGTTGCCTCCACTAGCCCGCGTGAAACCAGCACCAGCGCAGCCCCGGGCTCAAGAGCCACCATGGAAGCATCGGCGGCGGAATGTGAAAACAGGCCGAGCGGTAAACCTGTTGCGCCAAGTTCAATCACTCCCGTCCGGTCGCGGAGCAGAGCTGGGGTATGACCAGCATTCGCGTAGCAAACGGTGCCCAGGCTCTCGTTGTAACAGCCGGCAAAAGCCGCGCAGGAACAGACCCGCTCCGCAGCCTTCAGAATGGCCCGATTCATTTGCACGCAGATTTCGATCATCGCATCCGCTTCGTTGGCATCTTGTTTGCTCAGCAACTGCTGGCCGCCGGCCCGAAATGCGCTTTGCGCAGCGGCGACGATCGCGCGATTCTGTTCCTGCCTTCCGGCAACGTCAATCATGGCAAATAAAGCCCGATCAGGATTTACCCGGATGTAATCATGCAAGTCGCCGCCCGTGCGCTGGCCATAAGAACAGGCGGCCAGTTGCGCTTCTTTCAGATCAAGAGCAGGCACCGGCGGCGGCTGGGCGATCGACGGTCTGGGTTTTGCGAATTTGAACAAGGCACACATCAGAAGTGGGGCGGAGATTAACACAAATATGTGTTCACACGCCAACCAAGAGTGCCCAATCGCGCCGAATATGTAAATTAGAATATGTAGCGTTCGCTGGCCAGCAGACGTTCTGCGATATTGCGGCGAAGCGCAATTGCATTCACCGGCTGATAATCCGTCAGGGACTTCAGCCTGGTAATGTGGCGCTCCAGATCATTGCCGGAGCAGGCGCTTAGCACATTCTGCGAGGCTGCCTGCATCCTGCTGATGGCGTCGCGCAGAAAAACCTGGCAAATGTCATTAGCAACGCTGTTGCTGTTTTTGGCGAGATTCCGGCAGCGCAACAGCGTGGACTCCATGGCGAAAGTTTCCATAAAAAGGTCGGAAAGGCTCATGACGACTTCCTGTTGTTTCTCCAGCTGCGCGCCGTGTTTCTGATGCGCAACGCCCAGCGTAAAGAGCGCGATTCTCTTGGCGTTGCAGACCAGGCGAGTTTCCGGATCAGAGTTCGCTTCGTCTTGACTGGTATTGGCCAGCTCTTTTTGTGCAGCCTCCAACAATGGCAGAAGACCACGTGCGGCACGTTTCAACGGCATTCCAGCAATGACCAGACGATTAATCTCGCTCGTTCCCTCGAACAAACGATTGATGCGCGCGTCGCGATAGTAGCGCTCAACAGCATAGTCCTGGTGGAAACCATAGCCGCCATGAATCTGGACGCCTTCGTCAGCGACGTAATCCAGCATTTCGGCGGCAAAAACTTTTACCATGGAACACTCAGCCGCGTATTCCTCTGCGGCCTTCAGTTCGACTTTGGCAGAGTCAGTGCTGCCATGTTCTGCGCCACTTAACTGGGCTTGAATCAGCCCAACCACACGCCACGCCATGGATTCTGTGGCAAATATCCTGATCGCCATTTCCGCCAGCTTGTGCTGCATGGCGCCGAAGCTGGCAATGGCCACGCCAAATGCTTTGCGCTGCTTGGCATATTTAATACTGGTGGCAAGAATGCTTTTCGCTGCGCCCATCACGGCAGGCCCAAGCTTGAGCCGCCCGATGTTGAGGATGTTGAAGGCAATCACGTGTCCGCGGCCGATTTCACCCAACACGTTCTCAACAGGCACCTTCACATTGTCAAAATAGATGGCCGTCGTCGAGCTGCCCTGTATCCCCATCTTGTGCTCTTCCGCGCCGCTGCTCAATCCGCCAAACGCGCGCTCCACGATGAATGCCGTGAATTTCTCTCCACCAACCTTGGCGAACACGATGAAGAGATCCGCTGCGCCTCCGTTGGTAATCCACATCTTTTGGCCGTTCAGGATGTAATGCTTGCCGTCAGCGCTAAGGTCGGCGCGTGTGCGCGCAGCCAGCGCGTCAGAGCCAGCGAGCGGTTCGGTGAGCGCATACGCCGCCAGCATCTCTCCACTGACTAATCGTGGAAGATATTTTTCTTTTTGCTGTTCCGTGCCGAAAAACAAAATCGGGAGTGATCCTATGCCCGTATGCGCCGAGTGCCAGCCCGCATAAGATGCGTCGCGCCCCATCACTTCAGCCACTACCATCACTGAAGGCAGGTCCATTTCCATGCCGCCAAATTTTTCCGGGACCGATATACCAAGCAGGCCCAGCCTGGCGGACTTTCTCAACACTTCAAGCGCCACGCCCGGTTTTTTCTGGCGGATGGCCGGCAGATTGGGCTCTACTTCATTGGCCCAGAACTCTTCCACCGTTCGCTCAATGGCGAGATGCTCTTCATTCAGGCACTCGCGCGTGAACATTTCGTCCGCTGGTGTGTCTTCCAGCAGAAAAGCGCAGCCCTTTCGCGCCGCGCAGGAAGTGGTTGTGGTAGCCATCGTGGAGATCCCTTCAATTTGGGTGCTTTGGATTTTTCGCGCTTTTGCTCCAGAGGCGTAGCAT
>DASXJO010000398.1:0-1677 GCA_036497385.1 Candidatus Angelobacter sp.
GGACAGTGCAGAAATCCTGCGGGCGCTCAATGTAAAAAGGCGTCCCTTCCAGCTTCCACTGGTCCGGCTTTTCCCGCTGGAAGCCGCCAACAATCTCCTGCTTGAACATGCCATATTCATAGTCAATGCCGTAACCAAAGCTCGGCATACCCATGGTGGCCAGCGATTCCAGAAAGCACGCTGCCAGCCGGCCCAGACCGCCGTTGCCAAGGCCCGCGTCAGGCTCCACTTCAAGAACGTCTTCAAGCCTCACGCCAAACTCCGCCAGCACAGCGCGGCACTGGTCGCCCAAGCCAAGGTTGCAAAGATTGTCACTGAGCCATCGGCCCATCAGAAATTCCATGGAGAGATAGCCCAGGCGCTTGATCTTCGCTTCACGGTAACGCCGCTCGGTTTTGAGCAGGCCATCGATGAGATGATCGCGGATAGTCAGCGAAAGAGGCTTAAAAAGCTCACGGGGCACAAGACTGCCGCCGGGGCGAGCGAGCGCGTAATGAATATGCCGCAGGATGGACTCACGCAGCGGTTCCGGATTAAACCGTGTTCCGGTCAACAAATCAGCGGACATTCTGGATCATTGGAGGCACGCACCTCGGAGATCAGAGGATACGTGGCGACCTATTTAGTATTGCACAGCGAGCGCTGAAAGCGCACTCAGGTGAAACACCCTGAATGGCGGTCTGTGGGCTGGCTTAGCTAAGGGCCGGATGCTTGCGGTGCCAGTCTGTCTGGCGCTGGAAAATACGCGCTGCCTGCACAATTTTGGCGTCATCCAGCGCGCGGCCAACAAACTGGATGCCCACCGGCAAACTGTGCTGGCCAAAGCCGCAAGGGACAGTCATCGCGGGTAGCCCGCAGATATTGCCGATGCCGCCGATGGGATCGGCAAAGGTCAATGCCTCATCCAGATTGGCGTCGAGCTTGCTGGCCGTGACGGGCAGTGAGGCCGTGGCCAGAACGTCAACGTGCTGAAAAATTTCATCCATCTTTGCTTGCAGAATGGCGCGAATACGCTGGGCCAGGATGAAGTCTGACGCGCTGATTTCCTCATTCATGTAGCCGCCGATTTTTCCCAGTGGATCGCTCAGCTCGGCCACGCGTCCGGATTGAATCAGCGTTCGAAAGGCTGTTGCGCCTTCCACGGAAACCACCAGCCCTGCCGCAGTCTCCCAGGGACCGTCCGGTAGAGTGGTGTTGCTCAACTCAATAGACGAACTCTTTTCCAGCACTTGCCGCGCTGCCATGACTGGCCCGTTCACGTCCGGCTTGATTTCCTTCCACTGGTTCACCAGCCAGCCCACGCGCAACTTGCCCTTTACCTCAGGCGCGCCGGTATATTTTGCGGCGGCTTCCGGAAGCGAGCCCAGATCTTCCGCGTCGTGTCCGGAAATAGCTTTCAGGACCAGGTCGCAATCATCGGCACTGCGCGTGATGGGGCCAATCTTGTCCATCGTATAAGAAAGCGCCATGGCTCCGCCGCGGCTCACGCGTCCATAAGTCGGGCGCAAGCCGCTGAGCCCGCAAAATCCTGAAGGACAGATAATCGATCCCCAGGTCTCAGTGCCAATAGCAAAGGCCGCCAACCCTGCGGCGGTGATGGCGGCAGAGCCGCTCGATGACCCACAGGTCCAGTAATCAGTGTTCCAGGGATTTTTGGCAGCGCCGGTGGCGGATGCC
>DASXJO010000399.1:0-14474 GCA_036497385.1 Candidatus Angelobacter sp.
GTGCTGCAGTTGCCGATATCGCCAACGCATGTAGTGAAAGCGGGCTGCGCTGCAGCGCCGTGCGATAGGATCAGCGTGACGATAAGCAGATAAAGAGCGCGCATAACAATCTCCGTGTCCGCGGACACATTTTACCTGAATTAGTCAGCCTAGTTGAAAGGATGGGCTATTGCCGGACGTTCCCGAATGTTTTCCATGGGAAAGTTCATGCCGCGAAGCTACCTCTGTGTTCCTTCGTGTCCTCTGTGGTTAAAGGTTTTCCAATCCAATCGGTCTGGAGACAGGTGTCTTATCCGAGATCTAGTCCGGGAACTCAAGCGCCAAGCGAAGGACGCAATCCTCATCTGCGCGATTGTTTTGATCGTTCCGCCTGCGCCTGCTGGAACTCTTTCGCCAAGTCAGTTTCTTTGAGGCCTTTCAGGTTTTGGATAATGGCCTGGTACTCAGGGTAGTGCGCTGATTCAACGTCCGCCAGAAAGTTAATCAGTTGCCCGCGTTCCTGCGGTGCAAGCTGGTGAAGAAAGCCGGCAAAGGACTTAGTGAAATGGCTGCCATAGTTCGCCATGACATTGTGCAGGCAACTGGGCGCATTGCCCTGAAGTTCCGCGTCTTTGCTCAAGTGGACCAGCAGGCTGCCAACTTCCGCCACATGATGGCCCTGCAAGGCAGAGAGCGCAAAGATGTAGTCGCATTCATTGCCATCGGCCAGCGCCCCGCCGGCGCCGAAATAGGCTTGAAACTTTTTATATGTCGGGGGAAATGCCTTTAGATAACGGTGTTGCGCTGTGCGGCTGTTTGGCGTCACTTTCAAGCTGGTAAAGGCAGCCTTCAGTCTTTCCGCAGTTGCGGCATGGCGCAACTGCTGCGCTGTGGCCATGGACGAGGACAGGGCCAGTAGAAACAGCGCAAGATGAATGGCAATTCTGCGTGGAAACATGAGTCTCATTCGGAACACAAGCCTTGTAGCGCGATCATCAGTTCGTGGATGCATTCTGCGTTTATTTGAAGGGGCTTCACTGAGGGATCTTTGGTCAGCATATTACCATCACTCGATGGACTCGGTTGAGGAAATAAAATCACTTAGGAAAATGGAATTGACCACGGTCCCTTAGTCGTTTGCGACAGATCCCTCGCTGCGCTCGGGATTTCGCCTGCGTGCTCTCCCCTTCGACTACGCTCAGGGTCACGCCCGCAAACCCGGCTCAAGATGAGGCTGAGACACGCCAAGTTCCTGGTCTTTATATTGCAGCTGATAAAGCTTCCAGTAAATCCCACGCTGGCTGAGCAGTTCCTGATGACTGCCGATTTCGCGGACATGGCCTTTGTGCATCACGATGATCTTGTCTGCCCGCTGAATGGTTGATAGACGGTGCGCAATGATTACAGACGTGCGGCCTTCCACCATGCGGCTAAGAGCTTCACGCACGCGGATTTCGGTTTCAGTATCCACGCTGGACGTGGCTTCGTCCAGCACAAGGATTTTGGGATTGTGGGCCAGCGCGCGCGCAAAAGAAATGAGCTGTTTCTGGCCGGTGCTCATGGTGCTGCCGCGCTCCAGCACGGGGGCTTTAAATCCTTCAGGCAGACCGCGAATAAAATCAGCCACGTTCACGTTTTCGGCGGCGGTCTCAATGTCTTCGTCGCTAATCCATTCGGTGCCCAGGCGGATATTGTTTTCAATGGTGCCGGTAAAGAGGAACGGGTCTTGCAGCACCACGCCAAAGCGTCGGCGCAGGTCGTTCAAATCCATCTGGCGGATATCGACGCCGTCAATGCGGATAGCGCCTTTTTGAATATCGTAAAAGCGCATCAGCAGCGAGATTATCGTGGTTTTGCCCGCGCCCGTGTGGCCCACGATGGCCACCGTCTCGCCGGGTTCAATGGTGAAAGAGACGTCGCGCAGGATCCAGTCGTAAGTTTCAGCCTTGGGTTCAGCTTTAGAGTCAATCTCGCCATGGCCGTTGGAGACGGCCTTCATTGCCGTAGGGCCGTCCTCGTCGGTTTCAACTTTGCGATAAGCGAACCACACATGGTCAAACTCAATGCGGCCCGCGCCTTCAGCCTTCTGCGGCAGAGCAGGCGAAGTGATTTCAACCGGTGTATCCAGCAGCTTGAATACGCGCTCACTGGAGGCCATCGCAGATTGCAGAATATTGTATTTGTCGCTCAGGTCCTGGATGGGTCGGAAGAAGCGCTGCGCATACTGCATGAACGCCGTCAGCACGCCAATGGTCACCGCGCCGCGAAGCACCCCGAATCCGCCAAAATAAATCACCATGGCAATGGCGATGCTGGAAAGGATTTCCACCACGGGATAATAGAGCGCGTAGGCCAGGATGGCGTCTTTATACGCGTCCATGTGCTGGGCGTTGATGCGGTCAAAGCTGCGGTAAGCGCGCTTTTCTCGATTGAAAAGCTGCAACACCATCATGCCGCTGACATGCTCCTGCAGATAAGCGTTGATGCGGGCAATAGCGGTGCGAATGCGACGGTAAGAGTCGCGCACGGACTTGCGGAAAACCATCGTCGCCCAGAAGATGAGCGGCAGCACGGCAAAGGTGATCAGCGCCAGCCACCAGCTCATCCCCAGCATGATGAGCACGATCCCGGCGAGCACGAAAATATCTTCAAAGATGGCCACCACGCCGGAGGTAAACATTTCATTCAACGCGTCCACATCCGTAGTGACGCGCGTTACCAGCCGGCCCACGGGATTTCTGTCATAGAACCCGATGTGCATGTGTTGCAGATGGCGAAAGATCTGGCTGCGAAAATCGAACATGACTTTCTGCCCGGTCCACAGCATGAGATACGTCTGCGTGTACTCCAGGCCAAAGCTGATCAGCAGCAGCGTTAAGTACGCGAATCCTAACTGGGCTATGCCGACCAGCGGCAACGGGCTGAGAAAACGGTCAAGAATGCTGTGATGAACGGTGTTGGCAAGATATTTATCGATTGCGGTTTTGGTGAGGAACGGGCCCAGCACGTCCGCGCCGGCCTTAAGGACAATGGACACCAACGCAACCACGACCTGCCATTTGTATGGACGCAAATAACCCAGCAGCCGCTTCATCAGGCGGCTGTCATACGCTTTACCTAGTACTTCTTCTTCCTGGGCCATGGGCTCAATCTATTTTAAAGCAAGCGGATGCATGAGCTATTCAGATCAGGAGCAACGGGCAGAAGCTGCGAAAAATTATGCGCATCGAATATTTCAGCCGTAGGGACGTAGCATGCTACGTCTCTGCATTCAAAACCCCGCGAATGCCTGCTAGTTCGTGGTACTCGGGTACGCGCCGGCCCAGCAGCCATGCTTCAAGCATGGCGTTTACCTCCTCCGGCGCTTCCTGTTGGATCCAGTGTGAGACGCCGGGAAAGACGCGGAAGGTGAGATCTGAAACGTATTTCTCTGTGCCGCGCGTGGTGCGCAGGCTGAGCGCGACATCGGAGTCGCCCCAGAGAAAGAGCGTGGGAATGCGGATGACCGGAATGTCGCGGCCAAAAAAATGTTTCAATCCGCCACTGCGAAAGAATCCACGATACCAATTGAGCATGGCGCGAAGACCACCGGGACGTGCAGCATTGACGCGGTAGATTTCCAGAACCTCGTCAGTAAAGAGAGCGGGCTTGCAGGAGGTGTTGCGGATCAGTTCAGCAGCGCCGCGTCCATGGCGTCGGCCAAGAATCTTTTCTGGCAGCCATGGAAGCTGAAAGAAAAGCGTATACCAGGATTTGGCGAGCTGAGTCGGCCTGCGGACTTCGCGGGCAAAGCACGCGGGATGCGGCACGTTGAGGATTATCAGGCGATCGATTAACTGCGGCTGCTCCATGGCAAGCAGCCAGGCCAGAACCGCGCCTAAATCATGCGCGACCACAAGCGTCTCTTTGGCATTGGCAGCCTTGATCAGCGAAGCAATGTCCTTAACGAGCGTTCGCGGCTGATAGGCCGAGACTTCGCTTGGTGAATCAGTGGCGCCGTAACCGCGCAGGTTGGGCGCCCATACGCGATAGCCCAGCCGAGCCAGCAAAGGCATTTGATTTCGCCATGAGTAGGCGTGCTCAGGAAAGCCATGCAGACAAAGCGCAAGGCGCTCGCCTGAGCCCATGGTGGCAATCTCAAAGTTGATGCCATTTGCCGCGACGCGGATGAATTCGACGGGCCAGTTCATAATTCGACGTCCAATTCATGAGCGGAACTAGCCCAGCCGCCGCAGCACCAGCGCAGAGTTCTTCGATCCAAACGCAATGCAGTTGCATACGGCGTGCTCAATCTGCGCGGTGCGGCCAACTTCAGGGACGTAATCAAGGTCGCAGTCAGGATCGGGTTTTTCCAGATTGATGGTGGGCGGAATCTGGTTATGCTGCATGGCGATCAGGGTAGCGGCGACACCCGCGGCGCCACATGCGCCTTGCGGGTGTCCAATCTGTGATTTCAGCGCCGACATTGGAACTTTGTAAGCATGGTCGCCCAGCGCCAGCTTGAGCGCGCGTGTTTCGATACGATCATTCAGGTCAGTCGATGTGCCGTGCAGGTTTACGTACTGGACGTTTTCCGCAGCGATGCCCGCTTCCTTCATGGCCAAGCCGATGGCGCGGGCGGGCTCTTCGCCGCATTCCTGCAGGCGCACACGATGGAAAGCCTCACAGGTCGAGCCGTAGCCTGCGATCTCAGCATAGATGTGAGCGCCGCGCGCGCGCGCATGCTCGTATTCTTCCAGCACAAACATCCATGAGCCTTCCGCCAGCACAAAGCCATCACGATCAAGATTGAACGGACGCGAACCGCGTTCCGGCGCGTGGTTCCAGGATTCCGTCATGATGCGCATGAAGGTGAAGCCCTTAAGGATGCCCCAGGCCAGTGGCGAATCCACGCCGCCGACCAGCATCATGGGCAGCGTGCCCAGCTGAAGCTGGCGCGTGGCGTAAGCGATGCCGTCAGTCGAGGAAGTGCAGCCGCTGGTGATCACATGGCTCAGGCCGCGAAAGCCAAAGCGCATGCTGACTTCGCTGGACATGGTGCCCATGGTCCCGCTGGGAATGCTGAAAATGCTGATCTGCTTGACGTTGCCGGCGTAATACTTGTGATATTGCGCGTCAGAAAAATCGTGCGCGCCGCCGCCCGTACCCAGCACTACGCCGATCTCGCGCTTTTGGTCGAGCGACATTTTTTCGGGATCAATGCCGGCGTCTTTCAGCGCTTCAGTGGACGCGGCGACAGCTAGCGGCACGCAGCGCGAAACGTGCTTCCGCTCTTTCGCCTCGATCCAGTCAAGCTCATTGAAGTCCTGAATCTCGCCGGCGATCTTTACGGGAAGGTCTTTCGTATCAAAACTGTCGATAAGTTTTACGCCGCTTTTGCCGTCAAGAATGGCCCGGCAGAACGCCGTTTTTCCAATTCCGTTGGGGCTTACCACGCCCATGCCTGTAATCACCGCGCGTTTGAGCATAGTAGGATTCTATAATCGAACTAAGCGTTTATGCGGTTTTCAGGCAAGCTTTAACAAATCTATGCATTCAGGTATTTACATCTCGGTCCCGTTCTGCAAGTCAAAGTGCACCTATTGCAACTTTGCTTCCGGCGTATTTTCTGCGGGGCAGATGGGGCGCTACGTGGAGCGGGTGGTCGAGGACATGCAGGTCATTCGCGGCTACGCGGCCCATTTAGGCGCGGAAATCCCCGAATCGGTCGATTCCATCTATCTTGGTGGCGGAACTCCCAGCCTGCTCCCGCCGGAGGAGCTGAAGAAGCTTTTCTTCGCGATACGGCAGGAATTTAAGGTGCTGCCCAAGGCTGAAGTTACAGTGGAGTGCGCGCCGGGTACGCTGACCGACCAGGTCATTCATACGCTGGTGACACGTGGTGTTAATCGCGTGAGCTTGGGCGTGCAGTCGTTTGTCGATCAGGAAGCGGCGTCGGTGGCGCGGCTGCACACGCGGGAAAAGACGCTGAGTGACATCGACCGGCTGCGCAAGGCAGGGATCAGCAATATCAATGTTGATCTGATTGCCGGGCTGCCGCACCAGACGCGCGAGAGCTGGGAATATTCTCTGGAACAGGCGATTGCCACGGGTGTCCCGCATGTGAGTGTTTACATGCTGGAGGTGGATGAGGACTCGCGGCTGGGACGCGAACTGATTGGCGGCGGAACAAAATATCACGCGCACTTTGTTCCCGACGATGACCTAACGGCAGACTTTTACGAGTTGGCCTGTGAGCGGTTGAATGCGGCCGGCATTGAGCAGTATGAGATTTCAAACTTCGCGCGAGTGGGGTTTGAGTCGCGGCACAACCTGAAATACTGGACGCGGCAGCCATATCTCGGCTTTGGCGTGGACGCGCATTCGATGTTGGTGTCGCGCAATGGCGACGCCGAAAGCGTGCGGCTCGCGACGACCGACGATTACGATAGCTTCTTTGTGGCGGCGGATTTCAAGGCTTCTGTGGTAAGTCCGGAGCAGGCGCTTGAAGAAAGTTTCTTCCTGGGACTGCGCTTGAATCGCGGCGTGGATCTGGAACGCTTGCGGGCGGAGTTTGGCGCTGCGGCGGAAAAATTTGCATCGATAATCAATGAACTGGTGGAAGATGGTTTGCTCGTCCGTACCGGGCAGAATCTGCGACTGACGAATCGTGGGCGTCTGCTATCGAATGAGGTGTTTGGAAGGTTTATCGGAGTAGAGAGGCCGGTTGTGAGATAGACAAAAGGTCCCTCCGGCCTACTCGCGCGCTGAAGACGGCGCGCGCTCGCTTTACGGTCGTCGGGATGACGATCTCGTTGGTTATGACGAAGTTATTTCGTCGGGATAAGAACCTGAGAATAAGAACGTCTGAAAAGCACAGACAGGATCAACATGCCATCAAAGCTAGAGCAGCCCGAAGCTGCTCAATCGGAAGAACGCAAAACAAAACGCGCGATCGATCTGCGCAGTGATACCGTCACGCAGCCCACGGCGGAGATGCGCCGCGCCATGGCGGAAGCTGAAGTGGCGGACGATGTTTACGGTGAAGATCCCACCATGAACCGCCTGACGGAACGGGCGGCGCAAATCTTCCAGAAAGAAGCCGCGATCTTTGTTCCTTCGGGGACAATGGGCAATCAGGTGGCGATCCGCTGCCACACGCAGCACGGGCAGGAGATTATCTGCGAAGAGCGCGCGCACTTCATCAACCTGGAATCAGCCACGGTGGCGGCGTTTTCCGGATGCCAGCCGCGGACGATCTATGGCGAAGACGGCGTGATTACCTGGGAGCAGATCAAGAAGAAGATTGCGCCGCCGGCGTACTATCGCGCGCAAACCGGGCTTATTGAACTAGAGAACACGGGCAGTCTTACCGGAGGCACCGTTTTTCCGCAGGATGTGGCCGATGAGATTTGCGATAGGGCGCACGAGATGGGATTGCCGGTGCACCTGGATGGCGCGCGCATTTTCAATGCTGCTACGGCGATGGAGAAGTCCGTGGCGGAGATCTCGCGCAAGTTCGATTCCGTGATGTTCTGCCTGTCCAAAGGGCTATGCGCGCCGGTGGGATCGATGCTGGTGGGAAGCAAAGCTTTTATCGACAAGGCACGTGTTTTTCGCAAAGCTATGGGCGGAGGCATGCGGCAGGCTGGCGTACTGGCGGCGGCAGGGTTAATTGCGCTGGAAAAGATGCCGGCGCGATTGCAGGAAGACCACGACAATGCGCGTCTGCTGGCTGAAGGGTTGGCGGAGATCAAGGGAATCAAGATCGATGCAAAGAAGGTGCGGACGAACATTCTTGTATTCAGCGTCGTTGGGATGGGAATGGACACGGGGGAGTTCAGCCGCAAGCTGGCGGCCCAGAATATTCTTGCGGCGGGTATCAATCAGGAACAGATGCGGTTTGTGACGCACAACGATGTGAGCAGGGAAGATTGTGGGAAGGTGTTGGAAGCGGTGCGGGGAATCTGCGGGAAATGATCGGCCCTTTGGCACTGCCAAATCTGGTTGCTTCCTTTACTACGGGTTCGGCATGAATAGCAGTTCAAAAGAAGATATTATTTCAATTCTCTGGTTGGGATGAGCGGTCCACCACCATGCCAGGTGGACCGCTGTGATGGTTAAAAATCAGGGTGAAAAGGCATGCTGGGGAGTTGCGTCATTTGGGGTTTGCCTTGCCCCATTATCTTTTGAAATTCCTCGGCGCTGACTTCACGAGCATTTGCGCGACAGAGTACGCGATTGTTGTTCTTGTCTGACATACATTCTCCTTTCCACATTTGGTCTTATTTTATGGTAATCTCGGAAGCCAAATGGATGCTTGAAAAATGACAACAAGCGCATCAATTCAGTTTCAAATTGGCACCAGATCAGTCTAGACCGTGATGACCTCGCCGTTTTCCTTTGATGGACTCGATCAAGCCTCTTTGAATCTGATGGAAAGGACCAGCGAGGCGGTAGGGGCGGCGTGTTCAAAATGACCAGCGGTGGGAATCCTCAGAACGTGTCCTCTGAAATATCTCAATGCTTGCCTGCCCTAGCCAAGATAAACACCTCAGCATCTTAAAGTGTTGCGGATTGAGTGGAAATTCCGCAAAAAACTGGCACACCGTCGTTCTTCTTACATCTTGGGATGTGAGAGATCATGATTATGCAATTCACGCGCTCACTCAAAACCATTATTCTCATCGCCGTGCTGCTGCCGGTTTTTTCGAGAATACTTGTAAGAGCTCAGCAGTCAGCCTTTACGGTCGCGATTCGATGGGTTGACAATACCGTACCTTCAGACGCGCTCATCATGAGGGCAGAATTGAAAAACAACTCTGCCCATAAAATGACCTCGACCCGTGACTGTGCTCTACGGATATTGCTCAGAGATTCTCAAGGAAATGCTGCACCCAAGAGTGAGCACCAGATTGAGCTTGAAAACCAAAAGGCCAGGCAGCCTACGTTGAGACGCGTAGGTGTCACCATTCCTCCCGGGCAGATTCAAAAGTGCGAATTTGTCATCAGCTACATGTACAAATTGGAGGGCTCCGCCAGCTACACCATCCAAATAGAGCGAGACGATTTTGACGGCGGCATCCGGGCCAAATCCAACATTCTCACTTTTCAACCGCCAAAATCATATTCCGCTTCTCGAACTGCAAGCACGCATCA
Organism: Candidatus Angelobacter sp.; assembly: GCA_036497385.1. GTDB lineage: Bacteria > Acidobacteriota > Terriglobia > Terriglobales > Acidobacteriaceae > Angelobacter. The sequence continues at coordinate 9,118 of DASXJO010000399.1, forward strand.
GCCACCAGTTGCTAACGAGGGGGCTGTCAGCCAACCAAAAGATTTGCTCGCGAGCCTTCCCAGATTGTCAATGGATCCGCCGGTTTCCATGCAACTGATTTTGAGCCCAAGGAATCCGACTGTCGGCTCGCAGATCTCAATCACAGCAGTTACGACCAATATTTCCCATAGCACTATCGCTGTCGGACTCCTCCCCTGGCCCTATCAGTCAGAGACGTTCGGTTTAGTGCTTGCCGTAAGAGACAACGATAACAATAATCTCCCGGTCGGACCACAGGAAATGGATCAGCACGCGTGTGAGGGGGAATCGCATTGCCAGGTCCTGGTTCTTGAATCGCGATATCTACCGCCTGGAAAGAGCATAACGGACCATTTTGTCCTTGATGGCAGATATAAGTTGTCCAAGCCGGGTCGCTATACCATGCAAATTGTGCGTTGGGAGAAGCACCCGGACGGATCCGGCCCAAAGGAAATCACAGCCGTGTCGAATTTTGTTATTTTCCACATCCTCGAGCCTGGAATACCGGGAGAGGCGCTCCCAAAAAAATGAGAGATCCGCGATACTTCCGCAGTGCTCGGGTAGCCTGAGCAATTGCGCTTTGATAGACTCGTGAGTTCGTAAGAAGGATTTTTATGCCCTCACAAGTCTCCGCCGCCCCGGAAGTGTCTCTCGCAGAGTTTCAGGCTGCCAGAAAAATCGTGTCATCGTTTGCATATCACACGCCATTGCTTACGTCGCGGCTGCTGAGCGAGCACACCGGCTATGAAGTCCGGCTAAAAGCGGAGATATTTCAAAAAGGCGGATCGTACAAGGTCCGCGGGCCGCTGAATAAATTCAGCCACCTAACGGAAGAGCAGCGCCGGCGTGGCGTGATCTGTTCATCGGCGGGTAATCACGCGCAGGGAGTGGCGCTGGCGGCGGGCGTTTATGGCATTAAGGCGGTCGTCGTGATGGCCACAAACGCGACGCAATCCAAAGTCGATGCCACACGGGCTTACGGCGCAGAGGTGGTACAGCATGGGCTGATTTGGGACGAGGCCAATGAGAAAGCCAAGCAGCTTGTGCAGGAGCGCGGATACACGTACATTCATCCTTTTGACGATCTGCAACTTATTGCCGGGCAGGGAACGCTGGGGCTGGAAGTGTATGAAGACTTTCCCCAGATTGATATTGCCGTGGTGCCGATTGGCGGAGGCGGGCTGATCTCCGGCGTGTCCTTGGCGCTGAAGCAGTTGAACCCGAAGATAAAAATTATTGGCGTGGAATCGTCCGATGGGCCGGGCATGAAGCGGAGCATTGAAGCCGGGCACGTGGTCACGCTGGACAAGATTGACTGCATCATTGACGGGCTGCGGGTGAAGCGCGTGGGCGAGAACAATTTTTCCATTGTGCAGCGCTTTGTGGATGACATTGTGATGCTGCCGGACAAAGAGATTTTTGACGCGATGATCTGGGTCATGTCGCGCTGCAAACTGGTAGTGGAAGGAGCGGCCGCCGCGCCGGTGGCGGCGTTGTTGCACGGACTGATCAAAGCACCCGCAGGATCGAAAGTGGTGGCCGTGCTCAGCGGTGGCAATGTGAACCTGGACCAACTCAAAGGATTGAAGTGGAATTGAGAAATATCGTGCTGAGAGCCTCAGCGGCTAAAGCCGGCATCTGGCAGCTTTGGTGACGCAGGCATAAATGCCTGCTCCACCCTGTGGTACACCAACTCTTAGAAGAACAAATCCTTTGCTTAGCGCGGAGAGATGCGATAGTTTACCCGCATGGCCAATCCACAGGATGAACTGGAAGCGCTGCGGGCGCAGGTTGTGTCTTTGACTGCGCGAGTTCACCGGCTGGAGCAATCGGCCAGGATAGAACCGCAAGTTTCAGGAACACAGGCCCCGGCCACGCCGCCATCAATCACCAGATCTCCTGTTGAGCAGCCGCCAATCACCATTTCCCGAGAGGATGCAGAGCGGCGGGTTTTTCCTTTGCAGCCCACGCCTCCTCCGCCTCCCATGCCGCATATTCCGCCGAGGCCCAACGTTGCGGCGCCAAAGTTTGCCCAGACAGCGCAGCGTTCGTCGGAAAGCCTGGAAGGCACCATCGGCAAGCTATGGCTGAACCGCATTGGCATTGTTGCGATTCTCATTGGCGTCGCTTATTTCCTGAAATACGCGTTTGACAGTGGCTGGATCGGCCCAGGTGGCCGCGTAGCAATTGGCCTGATCGCCGGCATTGCCGTGGTGGTATGGAGTGAGAGCTTCCGCCGCAAGGGCAGTGTGGCGTTTTCTTATTCGCTCAAGGCTGTCGGCATCGGCATTCTTTATTTGTCCTTGTGGGCGGCATCGCAATATTTCCATCTGGTTCCCGCGTCGGCGGCGTTTGTCGCGATGATTCTTGTGACGGCTTCCACAATCACTCTGGCGCTCACGCAGGATGCGGAAATCCTGGCTGTTTACGCAATGATTGGCGGCTTCAGCACGCCCACGCTGGTTTCCACCGGTGAGAACCACGAGATCATTCTGTTCTCTTATGTGCTGCTGCTTGATCTGGCAATCCTCGCAATGGTGGCGTTCAAGCCCTGGCGGCGCATTGTGTGGGGCGCAATGCTGGGAACCGGGGTGATGTATATCGGCTGGGCGGCGCAATACTATGATTCGTCTGAACGCACAGTAACGGTCCTATTTGCTTCCGCATTCTTTGCTGTCTTTGCTCTGGTGCCGCTGTTTACGCCGCTCACGCAATCACGCTGGCATCGTGGCATGTCCATCACTCTGATGCTGCTGCCGCTGGTAAATGGCGCGGCATATTTTCTGGCGTTGTATGCGATGTATGACCGCGAGGTCATCACGCTCACCTGGTATGCGCTGGGGCTTGCGACCGTCTATCTTGCGCTGAGCAGCCAGTTCAAGCGACGTGCTGATAACGAGCCGGACGTGGTTAAGACGGTGAATCTTCTTCACGTGGCGGTGGCAGTTGCCTTTATCACCATTGCCATTCCGCTCAAGCTGGACGCGCACTGGATCACGATTGGATGGCTGATTGAATCAGCCGTGCTGCTATTTGTGGCGGTGAAATCAGACGCGCACTTTCTGCGCGTTTTTGCCGGATGCACCCTGGCGCTGGGCGTGTGCCGGCTGCTGTTTTTCGATAACTTCCATACTGAGACGCTGGTCTTTAACGCGCGCTTTGCCACATTCCTGGTGGCGATTGCCATCCTGGCCGGAATTGTGGCTGCCGGAGAGCGTTATGGTTCAGAAAGAGAAATGCCGTTTGTGAAGTTGGCCGGCATCGCGCTGAACTTGCTGGCGCTGGTGGCCCTGACAAGTGAAGCCAATGATTACTTCAACCGGCAGATCACGGCAATGTACCAGCACCGCAACATGTATGAGCCCGCGCGACAGTTGGAAATTGCGCGAGACTTCAGCTTCTCCGCCATATGGATTGTGTACGGCGCGGCGTTGATGGTCACCGGCTTCTGGAAGCGATCGGCATTCATACGCTGGCAGGCCATGGTGCTGCTGGCTGTAACCATTGGCAAAGTCTTTCTTTACGACTCACGCGAGCTGCAGCAGGTTTACCGCATCTTGAGCTTCATTGCGCTGGGCGTGCTGCTGATGGCCATTTCTTACGCTTACCATCGTGACTGGTTCAAGTTATCTCCGCGCAACAGCGGCGATGCCACGGAGCAGGAGACGGCATCATGAGCCATTCATTCTTGAACCATTCAGGTGTGAGTCATTCAGTCATCAACCCCGGTATGAAATGGAGCGCGATATTGCTGGCGATGGTGATTTTTGCCAGTCCCGCCATTCCATATTTTAAGTATCAGAGGCCGGTGCAGACGCAGCCGGGTGGCCAACAATTTTTGGCAGTGGATGAACAGACATGGAAGAATGCGCGGCGCGATCTGGGCGACCTGCGCCTGTACAACGGCCAGCAGGAAGTGCCTTACGCGCTGATAGTGGAGCGCGGCAGCCGCGAGAACGACAACAAAGAAGTGAGCGTGCTGCAGCAATCCCTGGTGGGCGGCCAGACGCAGTTCCTGATCGACATGACAGGCGTGGCGGAGTACGACCACATTGATTTGAAGCTGGCGACGAAAAATTTTGTGGCGCATGCGCTCGTTGAAGGGCAGGAAGATCTGCACGGCAAGGATTGGGCTTTGCTGGGCGAATCCATTCTTTACGATCTGTCAAAAGAAAACCTGGGCGGAAACAGCGTTCTGCGGTTGCCGCTTTCCACCTCCAAACATTTGCGGGTAACCATTGACGGTCCGGTGAAGCCTGCGGACGTTCTGGGCGCAAGCTCAGAATTTCGCCAAGAGCAGAAAGCGGTATGGCGCAATGTGGGCGGAGCGCCAACACTGGCAGAGATGCCCATGAGCGCGGCGCGCAATGATTCTTCGCGTCGAAACGGCAAAGCCACGGTGCTGACGTTTGTCGTCCCGGAAAATGTTCCGGTGAACCGCGTGACACTCGATATTGATCCAGCGCAGCCGAACTTTCGTCGCTCAGTGCAGGTGACGGATGACAAAGACAATTACATCGGCTCGGGAGAGATCGACCGCGTCCACATGGTGCGATCAGGCCAGAAGATCGATACAGATGATTATGATGTGAGCTTTTCCACGGTGGGACATAAGACGATCAAAGTCATCATCGATAATGGCGATGATCCGCCGCTGAAAATAAAAAGCGCACGGCTACAGCAAGTGGAACATCGACTCTACTTTGACGCGCCGGAGTCCGGGGCGCTGACGCTTTACTACGGCGACGAAAAGTTGGATCCGCCGGTCTATGACTATGCGAAGCTGTTTCTGCTGGCGAAGGGCGCGGCACCGGCGCAACTTGGGGCGGAGCAGGCCAATGCGGCGTATACGGGAAGGCCGGATGAGCGTCCGTGGACAGAGAGGCACCCGGCCGTGTTGTGGATTGCAATTGTGGCCGCAGTGCTGGTCCTGGGCGCGATTGCTTTACGGTCAATGAAGAGCGCAGTGGCCGCTTAGTGGAAGACCGCCATCGATTCTTTTTTCGGCTGGCTGGCCAGATTCTGGACGTAGCCTTTTAGCCGCTCTTCCGCATCTTCGGCCGTAAATCCCTTGAACGCGATGCCCATACCGACGCCGGGATGCGAACTGACGGTTTTCCCCGCAACATGGATTTCTTTGTCGCCAGCCTTGATGTCAAGCGTGACGACCTGTCCGGCGGGTAGTGGCGAAAAAGTGAATATGTAACAGCCACCCAGCGAGATGTCGCCCACGGTGCCCCAGTATCCGGCGTGGCCAATTTCAGGATGAACACGCACGCCGGTGTCACACACGAAACGCGGAAACCTGCGGCGCTCTTTATATTCAACTGCCATACAA
>DASXJO010000400.1:0-2203 GCA_036497385.1 Candidatus Angelobacter sp.
GGCCGGCTCCGTGCTGGCCGGATCGCTGCTGGCGCAGTGGCTGATCTATGATGACTGGCTTCATCAGACAGGGCCGTTGCGTATTGTGGGCACCTGTATTGCCACGGTGCTGACTTTTATTTTTGCGCTGCGATGGCAGTCGGCCATTCGCGAACGGCAACTTGAGATGGTGCGCCGCATGGAGATGATTCTGCGCATGAATGACCGCATTCGTAACGCGCTGCAAGCCATTGAGTGCTTGACCTATGTGGCACAGCCAGAGGCTACTGAATCCGTGCGCCAGTCAGTGAATATGATTGATAGCGTGCTGCGGGAAGTGCTGGCCGACTCCGGACAAACGCCCACTATTGCGGGATCCGAACAGATTAATCCTGTCCGGGAAAACAAGCGATCAAAATCGGTTTAGCGAAAAGGATCGTTCGCGCAGATATTGAATGCCAGGGATATCATGGCTGATTCCTTATGCGGACCTCACACAGTGAAGCTACCTAAAGGAGAAGGCAGGCTGTTTCACCTGCCCTCTTTTTTGAAAACACTTCTCAGTCGCTGGTTATTTTCCGAGCAGCGGGTCCTTCTTGCTGGCTGCTGCTTTCTCCAACAGGCCTGGTACCCCGGCCCGATGGCCGCCAAAACAGCCTTTGATCCCTCCTGCTGTTTCGTATCCCTGGGTTCCCGCCATCCAGCTTCCGCTCAGATTAGCGGCATAGACAAGGTTAGGCACGTCGTTAAAGGTCCAGGTGACAATGCCTTCTACCTGAAACCATCGTCCGCTGTGCGCGAACGGCGTCGAACTCCAGGTGCCGTCGGCATTAAACGTCTGGTTGAACGAACCAGTGAAGCTGCCGTCGCATCCCCAGTCCGTAGTTAATGTCCAAGAGCCCGTAACGTTTGACATGAGAGTCTCCCTTCTTTCTATCTTTACTAAACGGGAAACCCGGCCAATTCCCTAAAGAAGGCTTTATTTAATCAGGTCAGGGGAACCAAAGCCCCACCACTGATCACACGGATGACACTGGGCAGAAAAAGCAAAAATTTAAACACAGAGGACACGAAGGAACATAGAGGAATCGGGTCATCGGAAAAGCCCAACACCTTTGAAACACAGGGGAAAGGAGGAACCGGAGAAAGAAGAGCCAAGAACCAAAAAACCAAGAACCAAAAGCTAGCCGCTAGTGGCCAAGAACTACCGGCTGTCCTGCTTGTTACAATAGCCGTTTATCCGATCACGGCTTTTGCTAACTAACGCTAAGTACTGAGGACTGCATTTCATGCATCGTTGGTCACAACTTTTTATTCCCACGCTACGCGAGGCCCCGGCGGATGCCGAGGTCGCCAGCCACAAGTTTCTGATCAGGTCGGGTTATATACGGCAGCTTGGGGCCGGCATTTACTCGTATCTGTTCATCGGCCAGCGGTCGATATTGAAGATTATCGATGTGATTCGCGAGGAGATGAACAAGATTGGCCTGGAGTTTCTGCTGCCGGCAATTCATCCGCGTGAACTGTGGGAGCAGAGCGGGCGCTGGCAGGTGATGGGCGACAACATGTTTCGTCTGAAAGACCGCAAAGGCGCCGACTTGTGCCTGGGCATGACGCATGAAGAGATCATGACGGACATCGCACGCAAAGAGCTGCGCAGTTATAAGCAGCTTCCGCAAATCTGGTACCAGATACAGAACAAATTCAGAGACGAGCCAAGGCCGAGGTCAGGGCTGATACGCGTGCGGCAGTTCACGATGAAAGATGCGTACTCGTTCGATATCGACCAGGCAGGGCTGGATGTGAGCTATCAGAAGCACTATGACACGTATCGCAGGATATTCGATCGTTGCGGGCTGAAGTACGCGGTGGTGGAAGCGCATTCGGGAGCGATGGGCGGATCGATGTCGCATGAATTCATGTGCATGACCGATGCGGGCGAAGACATGGTTGCGAGCTGCGAAAAATGCGGCTATGCCGCGAACCTGGAGAAAGCAACTTCACAGCTTACGCCTGCGCAGGATCTGCCGGGTGATGGCGCCCCGGAAGAAGTGCACACGCCGGGGATGAAGACGATTGAAGAAGTGGCAAAGTTTCTGGGCGTTTCTCCAACGCAGAAGATTAAGACGCTGGCGCTGATGCAGGTTGAGCCGGACAAGAAGAATCCGGGACAGGTGAAGACGAGGCCGGTGATTGTGCTGCTGCGCGGCGATCACAGCTTGAA
>DASXJO010000401.1:0-5478 GCA_036497385.1 Candidatus Angelobacter sp.
ATGACTGAACAAGAACTTGAGCAGCAGCGGGCGGCAAACTGGCGGATTGACGGCAATGCTGTCCATACGGTGGAAGAAGCGCGAAGTTTTGTAGAGGCCGTGGGCTTTTGTTTGATGTATCCCGAGCGGACGCTGCCGCGCGTAGCCACCTTTTTGGGAGCGTATGCCGGCTCCGCGGCGGGATTGCCGCTGGCCAAGAATGCTTATGCGGATTCCAGGGCACAACAGGCGACTGACCTGATGGTGCGTCTGCTGCGTGAGCGCTCAGCGTTTGAGATGACTTTGTCCGGAGAAAACACGCTGATCGTCTCCGCGGCTGCATTTCCTTTCTTTTACGGCCTCGTGGGCGACCGCACGCCGAAATCGCTGCCGCAGAAAAAAGCGCAGGGCGCGGCAGTGTCTGAGCTTTCCAGGGAAGTATTTGAAGCTCTGCAAAAACATGGGCCCTTGAACAAGCCCCAGCTGCAGGAGCATGTGGGACGCGAAAGCAGCCAGGCGGCGCTGGATCGGGCACTGGCGGAGCTGTGGTCGATTCTGAAGATTACGCGGGTTGATTACAGCCCGGGAGCAGGGGCTTCATGGGACGTGCTTTATCGCTGGGCGCCAGGGCCGGTAAAAGAAGGCATCAACATTTCCGTGCCGGAAGCTGTGACGGCGCTGGTGAGCAAATATCTTGAGACCGCGATTGCCGTGGAGCAGGACGACATTGAACAGTTTTTCTCGCACATGACATCGCGATCAAAGGTGCGCGAGGCGGTGGGCGCGCTATTGCAAGCGCGCGAGCTCAGCCTGGTGACGATCGGAACCAAAAGCCTGATCCGCCTGACGCCGCCGCCGGACACCCAGCGGAGACGCAATGCGTAATGACGCTTTGTGCGGTGGAAATCCCAGCGGCAGGAAGCTGGTGATTGCCATAGATGGTCCTGCCGGCTCCGGCAAGAGCACGCTGGCTGCGCTGCTGGCGCGACGATACAACTACACCAACATTGAAACCGGCGCTATGTACCGGGCCCTGGCATTCAAGGCGGTCAAGAGCGGCGTTTCACTGGATGACGCGAAGAAGCTGGCTGCGCTGGCCGACAAGTCACGTATTGAGTTGGTGCCGAATATTGATGGCAATCGCGTACTACTGGATGGAGAGGACATTACAGAATGCCTGCGTAGCCAGGAGGTAACGGATGGTGCATCGAAAGTTTCAGTGCATCCGGCGGTGCGGGAATGGATGGTAGCGGCGCAGCGGAAGATGGGAGCGGGCGGCGGCATAGTAATGGAAGGCCGCGATATTGGAACCAAAGTTTTTCCTGATGCTGAAGTAAAAATTTTTCTGGATGCAGCGCCGGAGATTCGCGGCACACGGCGCTTCCAGCAGAGTCCGGCGGCAGCGACGCATGAAGCGTCTGTTATAGCTGAGTTGCAGGCGCGAGACCATCGCGACCGAACGCGCGCGAACTCACCTCTGGAGCCGGCCGCCGATGCTGTATTGATTGACTCGACCTATCTCACGCTGGACCAAGTGCTGGCGCGAGCGGTTGAGGTGATTGATGAAAGACTTTCCGCGTCTCGCCAGAGTTCCGAAATGCAGGCATGAATACCTGCTGCCGCCCCGCACGATAAGTTACTGTTTGCGAATCTGAATAGTTCCTCGATCAGTACGCAGGCGGATATCTGGCCCGCCTTTGCCGATGGTGGCGCGCGCTGTGGCATCGCGGCGCTGGTTATCGACGCTGATACTGAAATCATTCACGTCAATGGTGCCGTTCCGGCTCTCGGCGTCCAGCCGGAAGCCGGCTTCCGGAGGCAGTTCAATCTCAATTCCTCCGCGCTCATTGTTGACGTCAATATTTCCGAGCGGCGCTTTGGGACGAATGGAAACCAGGCCATTGCGGTCCTGCACTTCAACCGCACCGCTGACTTCCTCGAAATGCACTTCATTGGAGCGAGTATCGAGTTTGACCGGACCCGCCAGCGCAGTAGCACGGATATCGCCGTGGCCCATGGAGATTTCGCCATCGAGCTTGGCCAGCTGGAAATCAGTGCGGACTGACTTGAAGTGGAGCCGCTGTCCAATGTGGGAAAGCTGCACATTGCCGTTGTATCCGGCATTAAACTCCAGAGTGCCGGTGACGTCTGAGACGCTTCCGTCTTCAACTTCGCCATCCACCTGAACGTTGCCCGTGACGGTTTTTACGTTGACTGAGCCATGGCGCAGGTGCAGTGACGTGACGCCTTTTATATTTTCAGCGCTTACATTGCCATGATCTGTGCTTAGGTCCACATTGCCTTCGCGCTGGGATACGCTCAGGTTGCCGTGCCGCGTGGCCAGCGAGAGAGCAAGCTGTTTCGGCAGCTGCAAATCGAGATCAAAACGCGTTTTTTCAAAATCACCACTGGTCAGGTCAAGCAGCCAGAGGTTTCCTTGCTGGATAAACTTGGGATGCGTGGAGTCATTCAGCCGGTTCGCGTTCTCCTGCGAATCCGTGTGCACGGACTTACGCACTATGGCGTGGACCTGATTGTCTTCACTGGGAGTGACGCTGATATCACCCTGGACGGAGAGGATCTTTATTTCAGAACCGCCGGCCAGCGGCTGGGCAAAGTTCTCAGTAAAGTCATAGTGATTGCCGAACATGTTGTCCCAGTTAGAGTCGGCGCCAATTTCATCACCGATGCCGCTCCAGTTCCAGTCCGCAGTCCGTGTGATCCCCGTACCAAACATGACTAGAAAGACCACGAGCACAATGCTGCCCGCGCCCAGACGCGGAGCCGGTTCACCGTGCTGGCGCGCCCAGACATATTCCAGCAGTTTGGCTATGCCCCAGAAAATGAGCAGCAGCGGCCAGTAACGCACCATCCAGTGGCGAAGTGATTGGAAGGAAATCACGCCGGTGGTGCGCAGCAGGAAGAGCACCCCGATGGTGATAAGGACGAGTGGACCAACGATGGAACGCGGTCGCGGGCGATAGTAAGGAACTTGTGAAGGCGCGCTCATGGTTTCACCTGTGAATCATCATGGCCGGAGGAAGACGGCGGATTATCCGCACCGGGAGCCCATTGCTGGGACGACGGAGGCGGAGGAGGAGTGGCGGTTGTTGGCCACGGCTGAGTTGGGGGCTGAGCTACAGGGCCAGCGATCCAGCCGGGTTGAATGTGTCCTTCAGTGGAACCGGTGCGCGAAACCAGGAGCACGCCGCCGATTACCAAAAAAAGAATAGGGTAAGTCTCATGAAAACGGACATCTCCGTAACTATCAAGAAGAAATAGAAAACCTAGCGTGATCAGCACCGCAGCGCCCATCAGGCCGTGAGCGCGGCAGCGTGTGCACTGGCAATTTCTGTTTCGGATGTAAGGAGTCATTGCGGACCTCCGACCGTGGGCTGCGCAATGCGCTTATAGGCAAGCCATACGCCCACGCCGATCAGGAATAGCGGCCACAGGTTGTGTATGCGAAAAATGCCCACGTTTTGTAGAAGAAATATGGCCCCCAGAGCGATCAGTACAACTGCGCCGATAGGAGCGTTATCCTGTGGCGACGGAGGCGGCGGCTCAACCTGAACCGGCTGTGTGGGCTGCGGCGACACAGGCGACACAGGCGGATATGCAGCGGCCGTGTTCACTGTGGTCGGAAGGCCAGTGGAATGGACCTGAGATTCCTGGATGCCAAACATTTTGTCCAGGCCCAGAGGATCGGGCCCAGGCAAGCCGTGGCTCTTTGCCTCGGCGGTCTTATAGGCTTCAAAGGCCATGTAAAAGATGAAGAACGCGATCATCCATCCAAATGCCCAGTGGATGTTGTTGGCCGCAATAATCAACATGACAAAAATCACTACATGGGCAAACGCTTTTATAAACTGCCCGTTATACATGGCCCCAACGCCAGGGATAAATCCAAGGATGCCGGCAATAACCGGGTTGGGTGCGCCGGGAACGGTCATTAGTTGCGGGGGCGGCGGTGGCGGCATAGCGCCCGGCGTTACTCCGGGTGCCCCTTGCAGTCTGGCGGCGATGCACGGTTCGCAATAGACGGCGCCCATCACGTCGCGTTTGCATTCTTCGCAAAGCGCTTTGCCGCACGTACGGCAGTACGCTACTGCCTGAGTCTGATTGTGTACGGCGCAGTTCATATCCGGGCTCCTTCATGCCAAGTAAAAGTTTGGGCGATCAACCTGCCATCGCGCTCCATGCTGTAATCGTCGTTCTGTTTCTCGCGTCTATCCGGCGCAGACTTCCTGTTCTGTTGCCGATTCTCTCCTGGCTCCGCCGCTGGCGCCGCATTCTTTTTCAGCTCGCGGACTTTGGCTTGTACCTGATAGACCAGCCGCAGATTTTCGTAATAGCTTGTCACCTTGGCTTCGACGTTGGTATAGCCCAGCACCACGTTCTTGCGCAGCAAGCTCGGGTTCGCGACCATATTTTTCACGTCAGTAATCTTCACTCCGGCCAGCGTCAGCGTGATGCTGAGTGAAAAGAACGCCATCGCAAATGACATGGCAAAACGTGAGTGCAGCAGCCCGCCGACTTGCGGCCGCATGCCGCGCCGCAGACGCTCCATCCAGCCCAGCTTGGCTTCTTCCGCAATCTGCTCTGCTGTAGCTTGTTTTCTGCTGGTTGCCGCCAGGATGTTATGGACAAGGTTCTTGGGCGGCTCCAGCTCAGCCATTCCCCGGACCATCACCATGCCTTCCAGCGCTTCAGCCAGCATCGGCCCACAGACCGCGCAGCTCCGGCCATGGGCGTCAAAGGCCGGCCGAGCGTCAGCAACTATGGCATCATCCAGCGCGTCCGCCAGCAGCGCTTCAAACTCGCTGCATTCCATCCCGTTTTTTGCTTGGTCATTCATTGCTTGCCTGCCTTTTATTACGAGAAAGTAATCGCGCAAGTTCCATTCTTCCTCTGTTTATTCGCGACTTCACCGTTCCCTCCGGCACCCGCAACACCTGGGCAATCTCTTTGTAGTCCATATCCTGTAAGTCCCTTAGAATCACCGCTTCCCGCAGGTCCGGACTGATTCTTGCCAGCGCCATCTGCACCATTTTCTGGGTCTCCTTGCTGGCCAGCCGATCATCCGGGTTCGGCCTCGGGTCCTCCAGCCGGTCGCCCAGAGTAAGAGAATCCTCATCTTCGCGCAACCCTGCGTCCATTGAATCCGTTACCCGGTCCTGCTTGCTCTTGCGGAAGTGGTCCACCAGCAGGTTCCGCGTCAAGGTGGTCAGCCAGGTGGTAAACGCCCCTTTTTCAAGGTGATAGCTGCCCATTGACTTGTAAACGCGGATAAAAACCTCCTGCGTCAGGTCTTGCGCGTCGTCCGGGGAGTTCGTGAACCGATAGCACAAGTTGTAAATCCGCCTGTTGTGCAGACGCACAATCTCCTCCCATGCCGCGGCATCGCCTGCCAGGCATCGGCGAACAAGTGCCCCTGTTTGTTGCTCTTCCAAGCAGTCTCCCCGTCGAAAAGGATACGTACCGGCCCCGAGTTTAGTT
>DASXJO010000402.1:0-4321 GCA_036497385.1 Candidatus Angelobacter sp.
GATTAAAGACTCGGCCATTGTCTCGGCGGCAACATTATCGAACCGCTACATTACTGATCGTTTTCTGCCGGATAAGGCCATCGACCTGATTGATGAGGCGGCATCATCGCTGCGTATCCAGATCGATTCCATGCCGACGGAAATCGACCAACTGGAGCGCCGGGCGACTCAGCTCGAAATCGAGAAGCAGGCGCTGAAGAAAGAAGACGATCCCAACTCCAAAGAGCGGCTGGCCATCGTGGAGCGCGAACTGGCGCAAATCCGCGAGCAGGCGAATGCGCTGAAGGTCCGCTGGAAAGAGGAGAAGGAAGGAATCACCCGAATCCGCGGGCTCAAAGAGAAGATCGAGCAATTGAAGATTGAAGAGCAGCAGGCGGAACGCAGCGGAAACCTGGAGCGCGTGGCGGCGATACGCTATGGAGAGCTGCGCCAGGCAGAAGCGGAGTTGGCCAGGTTGAGCGCACAGGCAGACGACAAGCAACGTCGCATGCTGAAAGAAGAAGTGGACGAGGAAGACGTGGCGCGAATCGTTTCCAAGTGGACCGGGATTCCGGTATCGAAGATGCTGGAAGGGGAAGTCCGCAAGCTGGTAAGCATGGAAGAGCGGCTACGCCAGCGTGTGGTGGGCCAGGATGAAGCGTTGCAGCGCGTGTCAAACGCCATCAGGCGTTCGCGCGCGGGTTTGAGCGATCCCAGGAAGCCAATCGGGTCCTTCATTTTTCTTGGCCCAACTGGCGTGGGAAAGACCGAGCTGGCGCGGGCGCTGGCGGAGTTTCTGTTTGACGACGAACACGCCATGGTTCGGATCGATATGTCCGAGTACATGGAGAAGCACGCAGTGTCGCGGCTGATTGGCGCGCCGCCGGGATACATTGGCTATGACGAAGGCGGACAGCTTACGGAAGCGGTGCGTCGCCGGCCTTATTCGGTGATTTTGTTCGATGAGATTGAGAAAGCGCATCCGGATGTGTTCAATATCCTGTTGCAAATTCTTGATGACGGACGATTGACCGATTCACGCGGCCGTACCGTAGATTTTAAGAATTCGGTGATCATCATGACGTCAAACATCGGCGCGAGCTATTTGCAGGCTGAAGGCGTGAGTTCGCCGGAAGCGTTTGCTGAAGCCACGGACCATGTGATGGAGGCGTTGCGGCAGCATTTCCGCCCCGAATTTCTCAATCGTGTGGACGATATCATTGTGTTCAAGCCGCTGGGCGAGGAGCAGTTGACCCATATTATCGAGCTGCGGCTGGACGATTTACGCAAGCTACTTGCGGACCGCAAGATCACCATCGAGCTTACACAGCCGGCCAAGGAGCTGCTGTTTGTGGAAGGCTATGACCGGGCTTATGGAGCGCGTCCGCTGAAGAGGGCGATCCAGCGGCTGATCCAGGACCCCCTGGCGTTGAAGATCCTGGAAGGCGAGGTGCTGCATGGTGATCATGTGGTTGTGGATGCCGACGTACCGAAACGGCAAATGGTGTTTACCGTGAGCGGGCGGACTGAGGAGAAGCCGGTAGGCGCGCGACGCGCCAGCTGAAATAGTTAAAAATAAGGCCGCAAGCATGCGCTTGAATCCAATGCGCTTGTTTGTGGCTTTTTTTGCGTACCGAGGATCTGTCAGTCAGGATTCTTAGTCTTTAGAGGACTTTTTGCTTTCAGACTTTTTAGGCTCTGACTTCTTTGATCCGCTGTCCTTATCTTTCGACTTGGCTCCATCTTCTTTGGCGGTGGTTTCTTTCTTCTCTGATCCGCTCTTGTCAGCGCCGCCTTTTTCCTGGCCGCTATCAGATTTGGACTTGTCGCTCTTTCCGCCGTAGTCGGTCACATACCAGCCTGTGCCCTTGAACTGGACATTTGGAGCATGCATGATCTTTTCGACCGGGCTGCCGCACTCGGGGCATTTCTTGATAGGCCGGTCAGAGAACTTTTGGATCTTTTCAAATTTATGTTTGCACTTTTTGCACTGATATTCGTAGAGCGGCACTCGAAGACATCCTCATAAAACTTGTAAGTGTTTGCGATGTGATTTTAGCAGAGAGAGCAAGCGCGAAGAATCCGATCCCAATAACTGCATTGCGCAGATGCTATGGTTAATGTGTTTTCTGGATTGCGGTCTCCCGCTCACGAGTCACTATCCAGTTGAACGCGCCACCCTGAGCCGGGCACGCCATGCCCTCATCATTGGCACCTATCATCCAAGCCGTTTCCGATGACCTATGATCCAGCGGAGCCGATCCCTCGACTTCGCTGACACTGAATCGAGATGCATAATAGTTCGCGTGGCTCGCCTCGGGATGGCGCGTCGCAAGGTAAAGGAGCCATAAGCTGCAAACGTGGCGTAGTGGATACAGCAATCCAGAAAAGCTTAGCGTCGGAAATCGAAAAGATAATGGCAGAGCAGAAAAAACCGGGTACGCTGTATGTGGTGGCGACTCCGATTGGCAACCTAGAAGACATTTCTTATCGCGCGGTGCGCGTGTTGAACGAAGCGGACCTGATTGCCTGCGAGGACACGCGCCACACGGCCAAGCTGCTGCATCACTACGGGATCGACAGGCCCACGGTGAGCTATCACGAACATAATGAGGCTGCGCGCGCGGAAGAACTAGTGTCGAAGCTTACCGCGGGGCTGAATATTGCGCAGGTTTCCGACGCGGGTATGCCGGGAATCTCCGATCCTGGCTATCGTGTGATCAAGCTGGCGATTGAGCGCGGCGTGCAAGTGGTTCCAATTCCCGGCGCGTCTGCGGTAGTGGCGGCACTGGCTGCCAGCGGATTGCCCACGGACAGCTTTCAGTTTCTGGGCTTTCTGCCGGCCAAGAGCGGCCAGCGTCGAACAATGTTGGAAGCTTTGCGAGCGGCGGAGCACACAACGGTGGTATACGAAGCGCCGCATCGTATTGCCGAAACCATGAAGGATATAGTTGAGTTGCTGGGACCAGAAAAGCCGGTGGTGCTGGCCCGCGAGCTGACGAAAGTGCATGAGGAATTTATTCGCGGCACTGCGGCCGAAATCCTCCAAAGAGTTCAGGCCCATGAGCTCAAGGGCGAGATTACACTGCTGATCGGTAAAGGGGCGGGAGAGCAAACTGCGGCAAAGGATATTGGGCAAAGGCTGGATGAGATCATGCGTGAGCAAGAGCTTGATGAGAATGCGGCATTGAAAGTCTTGGCGAAGGAGCAGGGGATTTCGAAAAGCGAAGCGTATAGGGAATTTCAGCGGGTGAAGCGGACGAAATAAATGTGGAGCGCAGGCGCCCTCGCCTGCGTTATTAAATTCTTCAGCGCAGCCGGGGGCGGCTGCGGTCCATAATTGTTGTAGGTGAAGGCATGCTGCACCCAGTATGAGAATGCTATTCCGCTGCCGACGTGTGATCGTGCACGATTTTCCATCCTGCCGGGAGCCGCTTAAAGACTAACGTGAATAGGCCGTGCGGCTGTTTGCCATCGGGCGTTTTTGTATTAGACATGGTTAACTGCCACGCGCCGGTCACTACGGCAGACCTTCTGCTCAGCAGATCGATATTCAGCTTCTGAAATTCAAGTTTGCCCATTTCCTTGCCTTCCGCCTGATAGCGCTGGCGGTAGCGCGCCAAAGTTGGCTCCCAGCCGCGGGTTTCCGTGGCTCCGGAAAAGAACGTCAGGTCCGGCGAGTGCCAGTAACCCTGCATAAAAGCTTCCAGCTTGCCGTGGTTCCAGGCTTCCACCTGGGACAGCAACAGGTGCTTAATTCCCTCTTCAAGATTGGCGCGCTGGTCGGCGGGAGTTTCGTCCGGCTGAGAATCGTTCGTGGGTTGTTGAGCTGGTTGCGGCGGCTTGTCAGCCGTTATGGTCTGGGCGGAAAGAACGACCGGCAGTAAAAGTATGGCGATCAGGTGAAGGCGCATAGAAGGCATTGTAAGGCGGCGGGATCGGCAAAACTAAGGTATTTCTCTTCTGTGGCTCGGCAAACTAAAGTCACATATCCGGCGTGGGCGAGCATTGACCCGGAGTAATGGAATAAGATATTTTCGGGTCACTCGGAGTGTGTGTCCTCCAGCAATTGTTTCGCAAATTTGAATACGTCTACTCCCCCAAGACAGGCAAGGGCGCCACTGAGTTACAAAAGATAAGCCCTCATGATGTCTATTCAGACGGTTGGCAGATACGAGATTACCGGTGAGCTTGGTCGCGGCGCCATGGGCGTTGTGTACAAGGCGCTGGACCCTACGATCGGGCGGACCGTAGCGCTAAAAACGATGCGGCTCGACGTCCACGGTCTGGACGCGCAGGAAATGGTGCGCCGTTTCCAGAATGAAGCGCGCGCGGCGGGCGT
>DASXJO010000403.1:0-1697 GCA_036497385.1 Candidatus Angelobacter sp.
CGTCCATCACCCGAAACTCCGGCATCATTGGCGAGGGGGTGGACATGAACCTCGAGCACCTGGGCGACATGCGCCCGTCCACGCTCCTCTTCCACCTGACGCATCGCCTGCTCTACACGAAGTGGCGCGACCCCGGCGAAGAGCCGAAGCTTCATCTTTTCGGCCAGCTCAAGCGGATCACCAAGCAATGGCTGGACAACTATCTAGTGTCGTGAAAGGGAAAAAAGGGGGACACGGATTCGTTTTCTTACGTCGCGGTAGGTCCAAGTAAAAGGGATGGCATGCTGGTTGTAGTTTTGAATGTAGGAGTCGATTCGACGGATGAGCTCGCGCACCGAAGTAAAGGTGCCTCGCCGGATGCACTGAGAAGTAATCATGCCGAACCAAATCTCCACTTGGTTAAGCCAGGAGCTATAGGTGGGCGTGTAATGTAAGTGCACGCCCGGATGCGCCCTGAGCCACTCTTTGACGGCCTTGGTCTTGTGAGCCGATAGGTTATCCAGGATGATGTGAATTTGCTTTTCGTTGCGCCCCTTAATGACCGCGGAAAGAAACTCGCACAGCTCGAGCGAGCGGTGACGTTTGCGGCACTGGCCGATCACCTTGCCGGTGGCGACTTCCAAAGCGGCATAAAGCGAGCAAGTTCCATGACGCATGTATTCAAAGCCGCGCCGCTCGGGCACCCCAGCGCGCAAGGGCAAAAGCGGCTGGACTCGATCCAGGGCCTGGATGGCGCTCTTTTCATCCACGCAGAAGACGGCCGCCTCTTGCGGCGGTTGCAAATAAAGACCAATGACTCGTTTGGCCTTGGCGCTAAAATGGGGGTCATTGCTCGCCATGTAAGTACCTTGTCGATGCGGCTTGAGGCCAGCGCCCCGCCAGATTTTCTGGACGGTATCGAAGCTGACTCGGTGATGCCGCGCCATCAACCGGCTCGTCCAATGAGTTCGGCCTCCGGGTGGCCGCAGACCCAGCGTATCACCAATGATGGCCTTTTGTTTATTAAGGCTTACGCGCTTGGGCCGTCCGGGGCGGGGCCGATCGACCAGAGAGTCCAAGCCGCCAGTGGCGAAGCGCTCACGCCATTTGACAATGTGCCGCAGATTGAGCCCGGTGCGTTCCCGGGTTTGGCGCAAAGAGGCTCCTTTGCTCAGCAGAAGCACGCTCTGGAGGCGACGAGCGATCCCTTGCGGGATCAATCGTGCGCGCAAAAGTTCTTCCATTTGCTTCCTTTGCGTGGGTGTGATTTTCAAGGCCAATGGCTTCATCCCAAACAAAAGCATACTTCATTCTCCTTGTCATCCTTATTTCACTGTCATCACACTAGCGAGCTGGCAAGCGACTCCTGCGCGTGCCAACCGACACAGCGTCGTGAGCAATGATCCAGGATGCCGGAAAGATAGAGCCAACCCTCTTGTGTCTGGATGCAGGTAATATCGGCTAGCCAGACCTGGCCGGGACGATCCGGTTTGGGGATCTGGCCAGCCAGTTTGGCGCCACCGGCAGTTTGTGATCGCTTCGCGTTGTTTGGGGTCTAAAGGGACGTTTTTGCTTGGCGCGCAGGCCGCGTGAGCGCATGAGCCGGGCGATGCGATTTTTGCCACAGTGGCACCCGCTTCTGCGCAACGCATGCATGATGCGTGGACTGCCGTAAGTCTTGCGGCTGGCCACAAAGATCAGCTCGATCGCCTGCGATA
>DASXJO010000404.1:0-3317 GCA_036497385.1 Candidatus Angelobacter sp.
TGCTAAGAAGTCCGAATGTTGAACTGCTTGGTCGGTCCCTGACTCAAGCGATTTGTCACACGACGCGGTAGATTTCAATCGCTGCTTCGTATCCACCCAAAGAGGCTGCAAAGGCTGGCCCGTGAGCGAAGGATAGCTGGCATGAAAATTGGCAAATCATGGAGATTTCGAATCTCCGAGCTCAACGATTCGTCCAAGCCAGATTGCCAGCTAGACCGAGGATTTTGTGCCGTCGATCTCGACCTCGTACGAGCATTGGGCTAGTCTGAACTTGCTCTCCGTGCCGTTTAAACAGGGAGATTTGCATGTTTCAGCGGACGCGGTATTAACAAGGCCGTTTACGCCTCGTAAAGCGCAAGAACGGTCAAAAAGTCTGGGAGTTCCGATGGTGGCAAACTCGAATCGACGGCAGCAAGAAGCGACCGAAGATCGTAATCGGGTCACTCGAAGAATATCCCAACGAGTCCTCCGCTCAAATAGCGGTAGACGCTCTGCGAATAACCATCAACGAACAAACCCCTCGCCAGCAGCTCAAGCAGATCAGCATTGCCACGTTGGTCGAGCATTACCGAGAGCACGAACTGCCGGACATCTTCTACAAGACGCCTCCAACCGACGACGAGCCGGAAGAGGACCGAAAAGCATTTTCGACGCAGGAGACCTACGAGGGATATCTGAAAAAGTGGATTCTTCCGCGCTGGGGGCAATACCGCCTCATCGATGTGAAGGCAATTCAGGTGGAGCAATGGCTCAAGACACTCTCGCTTGCACGCGGCAGCAAGGCCAAGATCAGAAACATCATGTGCGCCTTGTACAGTCACGCGATACGGTGGGAGTGGACAGGCCGAAACCCGATCACTCATGTGCGTCAGAGCGCCAAACGTTCAAAGATTCCTACCATCCTCAGCATTTCGGAGATCCAGGTTCTTCTCTCGAAAATCAAAGATCCCTGCCGCCTGGCTTGGTTCCTGGATGCAACGAGCGAACTGCGGGTGGGCGAGCTGCTGGCGCTCAAGTGGAAGGACATCAACTTCACATCTCTCGAAATCAACGTCACCCGTTCAATCCGAAAACAGCGGATTGGCCGGTGCAAGACCGATATCTCCAGAAAACCGATTCCAATTGGCTCCGGAATTGGCCGAGATGCTGTGGAGTTGGAAGCTGTGAACCCTATACAACGGTCCCAGGGATTGGGTCTTTTGCCAGTCCTCACAACAAGGGAAGACAAGCCTACTGGCCTGGTTCTCTATTCCGGGCCCATGTCGTTCCCGCGTTGAAGGAAGCCGGCATCACAGCCTCGGTTGGATGACACACGTTGCGACACACTTTTGGGAACCTTGATGAACGCCAATGGCGAAGACCTCAAGACGATCCAGGAGATGCTGCGGCATGCGACGTTCAGGGTGACGGCGGATATTTACACCCAGGCAATTACGGATACCAAGCGCGAAGCCCACAACAAAGTCGTCAAGCAACTCATCGCGGAACCCGGCAGGGACGATGGGGAGAACGCCGAGAAACCCGGTCTTATTGGACCATTTTGGACCTACGCGGATTCGAACGGATCGCGATAAGTTCTTTGGAATCTTGGCGTCCCCGACGGGATTTGAACCCGTGTTACCGCCGTGAAAGGGCGATGTCCTAGGCCGGGCTAGACGACGGGGACGCGTGCAGGGCGGGAGCGATCATCCGCATTCGAATCCAGCGTGGGCAGGTTCAGATCAACCACTTGCTTGCAAATGCGGTTGGCTTTTACCCCTGACGCTAACCTGCTGAACTGCCATTTGATAGTAGCAGCGGCAGAAAGCCTGTGTCAAAAGAAACGGGCTGCGGATAGGCGGTGCAAGACCTGCTCAATGTTCCTTGTTCCTTCTAACACTGAGAGCCCCGTCCAGAGAACTAAAAAATTGATAAAGTAGAGGGATGAGCTTCAGCAAAGAAAATCGCGGAGGACAGGCGTCATGACTTCGCGGACAGCGGTTGTTCTGGGCGCTTCGGGATTGGTTGGCGGCTTCTGCCTGCGTGCCTTGGTGGACGATTCGGATTATACGCGAGTGCTTACATTCGGGCGTAGAGAGCTGCCATCACTAACCCGGGCCAAAGTTGCGCAACGCGTAGCCGATCTGGCGACACTTTCCGCGGAAGATTTTCAAGGCGCGCAGGACGTGTTCTGCGCGCTGGGAACCACGATTCGCAAAGCGGGATCGCAGGAAGCTTTTCGCCACGTCGACATGGAGTTACCGTTGCGGGCCGCGCAACAGGCAGTTCTGGCCGGTGCGGAACAGTTCGTTGTTGTGTCATCAGTGGGCGCTGATCCGGCAAGCAAGAATTTCTATCTCCGCACCAAAGGTGAGATGGAAAGGGAACTCGCCAAACTTCCTTTCCGGGCGTTGCATATTCTGCGTCCGAGTCTGCTGATTGGTAAACGCGCGGAGTTCAGGCTGGGCGAAGCCATTGGCATGAAGATTGCTCCCGTGTTGGACTTGCTCACCTTCGGGCCTCTGAGAAAATATCATTCCATGCAAGCGGAAATCGCCGGCAAAGCCATGGCGGCAGCCGCCAAATCCAGAAGAAACGGGACATTGATCTACGAGTTCGATCCCATCGTAACTCTCGCCGCTTAACTTACGATTACGATAAGCAAGTTGCTAACCGCACCTGTTTCTAAACGTCACTCTTCTTGACGATACTTGACAGCACGATTAGGCTTCTCTGCGCCACACCCTGGAGGAATTGTGAGACGAGTGTTTTCTCTTTCTGGATCTTTGCGTTCCGCGGTTTTATTTGTGTCCATCTTCATTGCGGGTTCGCCGCTCATAGCGCAAGATGCGTCACCGGCTCAACCAGCCGTACTCAAACCGGGCGACAATCTTGTTGTCGAAAACATTCCCGCAGTGCCGGCCGCGATTGCGGAAAAGGCTAACCAATACAGTGAGTTTCGGTCCGCCGCGTTGCAGGACTGGAATCCCACAAGGCGGGAAATGCTGATCGGAACGCGGTTTGCTGAAGTGCCGCAGATTCATATGGTCAAGACGCCCGGCGGCGATCGGACGCAGCTTACGTTCTTTCCAGATCGCGTTGGCGGCGCCCACTTTGGTCCCAAAGGTGATTACTTCACGTTCTCCAAGGATATTGGCGGCGGCGAATGGTTCCAGATTTATCGCTATGACGTGGCCAATGGAAACGTAACGCTCTTGACGGATGGCAAGTCCCGCAACACCGGACGCAGCTTTGCCCACAATGATAATCGCATTGCGTATTCATCCACGCGGCGCACCGGCCATGATAACGATGTTTATGTGATGGATCCGACTGAT
>DASXJO010000405.1:0-2070 GCA_036497385.1 Candidatus Angelobacter sp.
GAACAATGGACGGCGGTTGACAGCTATATTGAGAAGCTTTTTCTAGCGCCGGATTTTGCCCTGGAAGCCGCGCTTGACTCCAGCAAAGCGGCTGGATTGCCGACCATCAATGTGTCTCCGGCGCAGGGCAAGCTTTTGCACTTGCTGGCACGGGTGCAGGGAGCGCGCAGCATTCTGGAACTGGGTACGCTGGGCGGCTACAGCACCATTTGGCTCGCCCGAGCCCTGCCGCCGGAAGGCCGGCTGATCTCGCTGGAAATCGATCCCAGGCGCGCAGAGGTTGCTCGCGCCAATATTGCGCGCGCGGAACTAGCCAACATGGTTGAGATACGGCTGGGCCGCGCAGTGGATTCATTGCAACAGTTGCTGGCGGAGGGCCACGCACTTTTCGACCTGATCTTTATTGACGCCGACAAGCCTGGCTATGCCGAATATTTGAAGTGGTGTCTCAAGCTGTCGCGCCCGGGCACGTTGATCCTGGCCGACAACGTAGTGCGCAAAGGCGCTGTTGCCGACGCAGCCAGCGCCGACGAAAACGTACAGGGCATCCGGAAATTCAATGAAGCCCTGGCCGCGGAGAAGCGAGTGACAACCACCGTGATCCAGACGGTGGGCACTAAAGGCTATGATGGGCTGGCATTGATTCTGGTGACAGCAAATTCCTGAGTTCTCGTTCGCTCCGGCACTTTGAATTTTTTGGGAAAGTCGGGAGCATGGACGCGATAAAACTCTCAGCTGTTCCGGGCTGCGCCGCACATGCCTTCCAGTTGGGTGATTTAAAATTCATTGATGTCCCGTTTCCCTGGATTCTCCCCTGACGCTCTTGCATTTCTGCACGCGCTCAAGCGCAACAACCGCCGCGAATGGTTCCAGCCGCGCAAAGAAAAGTATGAGGCGCTGATTAAAGCGCCCATGCTGGAATTTATCGGGGGCCTGAATGAAGAGATGGCCCGGTTTGCGCCGCAATACGTCACGCCGCCGGCAAAGGCCGTATACCGCATCTATCGTGACACGCGCTTCTCCCCGGACAAGACGCCATACAAAACACATATTGCCGCCATCTTTCCCCGGCACAGCGCGGCCAAGCGGGAAGGCGCGGTTTTCTATTTGCACTTCACGGAAAAAGAGCTGCTGGCCTTTGGCGGCGTATGGGGCCCGGAGCGCGACGAGTTGCTGGCCTACCGCACATTGCTACAGGAGCATCATGAGGAGTTCGCGGAGATCCTGAAGAATAAGCGGTTGCGGAAATTAGTGGGAGGCTTACAAGGAGAGCAATTAAGCCGCATGCCCAAGGGATTTCCTGTGGACCATCCGGCAGAGGATCTGTTGCGGCGGAAGCAATGGTATCTGGAGTCCACGCTTCCGATCAGCGTGCTCACCACGCCTCGCGTCGTGCCCGAAGTGGCAAAACGATTTGCGGCGATGGCCCCGATGATTAAGTTCATGAACCGGCCATTTGCGCAAAAGAAAGCTCCGAAAAAGATGCTGTTTATGGGATTCTGAGGCAGGGCTTCCCAAGCAAAACACGCGAATCAAGCTCTGGAATTATCCGTTCCTTCCGATTACAACGTCATTGAAATTGCATTTCAGGACATTGCCGGCTGCTAATTAAAATCCGCGGTTCCCACTCGCAGCACGGTCCTGGTTTTCTTGCCGCGTTCTGTCTTGGCTTCCGCTGATGTCTCGTGCGCCCATGAGCCAAACACTTTGTTTCCAAAGGCGGTGATGGCAAGATAATCACCCAGGAAGTCGCCTTCAGCGTTGAAGCCATCCGGGTCCCAGGAATAATTCTGGAATGTTTTTCCGCCATCGGTAGAGCGGGCCAATGTCACTGTAGTTTCCTGATTGTCGGTGCGACGGTCATAGAAAACCAGATTTACGGCGCCGCTTTGCGGGTCGACGGCCATCCATTGAAAAAACTGATCATTGCCGTTGTGGATAGGATCGGTGTTGACGCGCACTGGCGCGCTCCATGTTTTGCCATAGTCGGCTGATGACGAGACAAAAACATCCACGTCACCATTGTTGTAGTCGCTCCATGCGACGTAAAGCTTGCCGCCATGCTTCTTA
>DASXJO010000406.1:0-4758 GCA_036497385.1 Candidatus Angelobacter sp.
GGCAAAGAAACACAGAAGAAATATCGCGGCTTCCTTGAGCGGCAGTTTCTGGTCTGGGCTGGTTCTCGAAAGATGAAAATTTCTGGCCAAGGTCAGCCCTGCCGAGCTGACGAAGTTCCGTGCCAGTTGGAGCAATGGCGAAACCACCACGCATCGCAAGCATGAGATGTTGGCATCATTCTTCAGGTTCTGCCAGCGGAACGAACTCATCGGGAAAATCCGATGGAGGCCCTGAAGAGACCCAAGACCCCGGACGTGGTTCCGACCGACTATTTTCGTCGCGACGAGATCGAGAAGATCATTGCCGCGACCTACAAGTACGAATTCGGCGGAGGAAACGATTGCCAGTTTCGTGGACTGCGATTGCGCGCGATGTCACTCTTGATGCGATGGGGTGGACTGTCCATTCTGGATGCGACCAAATTAGAGCGACAGCACTTGTCTAAGGATGACGAGGGAGATGATCAGATCTTCCTCTATCGCGCCAAAACCATCAGCCTTTTGCTCGTTTTGAGCGCGCCAGGGCTACCTTAACAACTATGATGGCTACTCCAATCATTAACAATATTGCCAACACAACTGCAATCACGGAACCGAGGATAAACGCGGCAACCAAAACGGCGACGGCTACAGTCGCAAGCGCCACGCCAGCCCAAAACCTCTTGATGCGGTTCCAGAAGCCGGACGGTTGGACCGGAGTTCCGGGTAGTTGCCGGTTTTGAAGAATAATTTGAAATTGGGATCGCATGGATGTTGCCATTATATGGCCCCAGTGGCCACCACCGGAAATCCAACCTTGAAATTCGGCTTTCGGCTTTTTTCGCGGAAATACGCGGATTTATCGCCCTGGCCGGAGTCCACAATTTTTCTGTAACGCTCATCCACTGACTGACACATTACAAAAGGCCTTTCAGTAGGATTCGCATGGCTCTGTTTCAGACTTGAATCTGTCGGGTTACTCGCTTAGAGTGCTTCGATCCAAAGTTTTGATGCGGACCTGGCGGTTTCACGAAGAGGCTAGGGCTCTGAAATGCGGAGGACTAAGTGGCACCGGTGGAAAAGAACGACATCGAAGAAAAACTCGCGCAGGCAAAAAGCGTACTGCTGAAGATTCCGGGCGTACTCAGCGTTGCTTGGGGTTACAAAGAAAAAGCAGGGCGACCGACACAGAACTTAAGCTTTATCGTGATGGTGCGCGAGAAGAAGCCGCCAGAGAGTCTTTCGCCTGCAGAAATGGTTCCAGCTCAGGTGCTGGGAATTTCTACTGACGTAATCCGCATGCCGCGATTGAAAAAGCTTGCCTGCGAGAATTACGAGAAATTTGACACCCTGGTTGGTGGAAGTATGATTTCAGCCCTGAAGATCTACCAGAGCAGCCACAATCTTCAGGGGGAATCTGTAGGGACGCTCGGATTCTTTGCCACCAATAGCTCTGGAGCGCGCGACAATATCGTACTCCTGAGCAATAACCACGTGCTGGCGAGCAATGGCGCCGTCGTGGGCGATACCATATTTCAGCCTCGCTTCACCGGTAACAGCAGCGTCGGATTTCATCTCGATGCAGCAGATATGCATCCCATCGGCTCAATTGAAAACCTGGGGATGCAAAACAATCGTAACTTCGCCTATCCGGGTGAAGCGGCACAATCCATGTTCGTGGACTGTGCCACGGCCCACGTTAATACCAGCTTTTCCAGTTGCTGCCATACCAATTGTGGGACCAAGTTCGCCAACATATTGCACAACCTGAACCAGTGTCCGGACTTCACGTCCAGTGAGGTTGCCGGCGTGGCTCGCGTTACGAATGCCGACCTTCCGGCAGGCGGTTCATACCTAGTCTACAAGGTAGGCCATAGGACAGGATGGACCAAGGGAAAAATCAGGACAGCCTTTGCCAATGTTACAGATCCCGACGATCCAAGCATCCACCAGGACCACTTGATCATCATTGACGATCTTGGGCCAAACTGCGGAGGCGGAACCCCCTTTGGGGTAGGCGGCGATTCTGGAGCAGTAATAATCAACGCGCAACGACAGATCATCGGTTTGCTATTTGCCGCCGATGAGACCGGATCATTTTACGCCGCCTGCCACATACATCCCGTCATGGACCTACTCGGCATCACGATGGTCTCCACCCAGAACACCGCCGGGGCCAGCGGCGGGGCCACGTCGCTTGAAATGTCTCTTTCCCTGGATGAGCCTCCGCATGACGTGGAGCGTGCCCTGGCGCTGCGTGAAACGGTGCTCGGCTCGGCCCGCGGGCGTGAGTATCGCGCGCTCATCGAAAAGCACCTTCTCGAGGTGGTGCATCTTGTAAATCACGTGCGCCCGGTGACTGTGGCGTGGCATCGCCTGCATGGCCCGGATTTTCTCGGCCATATTCTGCATGCCTCGCGCCACGCCGAATATAGCGTCCCCCGCGGGTTAAATGGCCTGGGCCGCGATGAAGCGCTGCGGCGCATGTTGGAAACGCTGCATCAGCACGGCAGCGCGCCTCTCCGCGATGACATTGAACGTAATGCTGAAGGGGTACGCGCATTCTTCAATGACGTTGACGACCTTGAAACCCTGGCGGCGCAGATTGAAAGCTCGCAAATGAGCGTGCGATGAGTGCAGCCAATTCAGCCGTGGCCTTGCTGGAACTGCTGGCGCGCGCTCGCCGCGACCTGGAACGGCTGCCCCATGTTACGGGCGTGGGCCTTGGCTGGCGAGAGAAATGCGGAGAAGTCACTAACGTGCTTGCTTTGCGTGTTTACGTGCGGCAAAAAGTCGCACGTGCAGACCTTTCGCAGGCTGACGCTGTTCCCGCTTATTATGACGGCCTGCTCACGGACGTGCTATCGGCATTTACTGTTGTTCCAGCCTTAACGGCAGTTGCGACCATGCAGGATTTCGGTCGCGTACCTCTACAGCCTGGAATCACCATCAGCAATCTTCGCGGGATGCTCCCGGAACAGGCGGCAGGGCCTCACCAATCCGGGATGGGAACGCTGGGATTTTTTGCTCTCGTGAATGGCATTCGCCGGCGTGAAGTCGTTCTGGTTTCCAACCGGCATGTGCTGATGGCGCATGGCGCCGGAAGCGGTTCGCCAGTTTATGCGCCGGTATTTTCCCGGCGAGGGGAAACCAGACTGGTTCGGGCCAGTACGCTTGATCCCATCGCCGAGATCACGGATGAAGGCGCGGAGCAAAATCATCCTTTTCACTACAATGGCGAGCCTGGCGAGGACTACTTTGTGGATTGCGCGACCGCGCGCCTGCTGTCTGCACCAGCGTCGCCAGTGAATAATAGTGAACATCCGGCTCCGGTGGTCCGAGGCGTGGCACGCATGCATCCGTTGGATGCGCTGGGACACCGCGCTCCCCAGGTTCGCAAATTCGGAGGCGCCAGCGGCATCACGCAAGGGCGCGTCGTGGATGTGGCGGCTCCCGTTGAGAATTCCAATGGCCCACAGCGCCAGCACAACATCGTGATCCGCGGAACCAATGGCTCCTTCGTCTCACCCGGCGACTCTGGCGCGCTTGTGCTCAATGAGCAAGATCAGGCTATTGGAATGGTCTGGGGGCGAAGCGATCACGATCCCAACATTGCTTATGCATGCCACATACACCCGGTCCTGGACCGGCTGGGAGTGACCCTGATGTACGGAGGCCTGGTATGACCGAACAAGAGCTTTATCGGCTTTATTGGGAAGCACGAATTGAGCTGGGACGATATCCGGGCGTGGTTGGCGTGGGGCTGGGCTGCAAGGAGCGCAAGGGATCCGTTACCGAGGAAGTCTCTTTTCGCGTCTATGTTCGCCGGAAAAAACCTGTCTCGCAGCTTGAAGAGAACGCGCTGCTGCCTTCTACCTACCGGGGAGTACCGACTGATGTAGTGAACTCGAGCGGCGGCGCGCAAACTTCAAGTGTTTGTCAGGACAACAGCAAGTATTCGGTGGTGATTGGCGGAATCACGATCATGAATGGCCGTCGCGGTCCCCAAGGGTTTGGCCTGGGTACTCTTGGATTCCTGGCGACTATTGACGGTGTTGATGGGCCTGACAACATTGCTCTGATAAGCAACCGGCACGTGCTGGGAACAAACAATGCCGTAGTCGGGGACACGGTTTATCAACCCGACGTGAACGGCACTTTGCCCAATAATTCAATTGGCAAGATATTAAAGTTGCAGGAAATCGATAACTACAAATATACCTATCCCGGAGAATCAGAAAAGGATTATTGGATTGATTGTGCGACGGCGCAGATCAATATCTGCATCTCAAGTTGCTGCCACACAAACTGCGGGGAGAGCTTCGGAAACTGGATCAACGGCCTGAGCGTGAATGGTTCTGACGTGATCGCGGATGTCGGGCGCGCGCAGGTAAACGACATCGTTTACAAAGTCGGGCGTACCACCAGGCGTACGAAAGGTATCGTCCGGGAAATTGACCACACTTTGCCGGGCCTGCTGGGGATTCCTGACGCTAAAAATCTCATCTTAATTGAGCCTCTTGAGCCGGATTGCAATGGGATCCTGCGTTTTTCCGATGAGGGAGATTCAGGCGCAGCGATCATCACCGATCAGGGAAAGCTGGTCGGGATACTTCACACCGTAGCAGGGCAGCCTCAGCCTGGTCAGCCGCTTGACGCTCTGGCCTGCCACATCGCACCCGTGCTGGACGCGCTTAAGGTCACTCCGATTACCCGAGCGCATCCTGTATTAAATAACAGCGCCGCTGTAACCACGATGGCGGAAGTAGCGGCGGTTAC
>DASXJO010000407.1:0-2144 GCA_036497385.1 Candidatus Angelobacter sp.
AAATTCCCCACCAGAGCGCCCGCGCTCCCGCTCCGCTCCGGAACTCCTCCGCCGGCCCAGCAGTCTCTGATCTCTTTATAGCCATCGCGGCGCCCAGTAGATCACCAGATAAGTGGCGACAAAGCTAATGATGATGAAGTACCAATACATCGCATTTACGCTAACGTCCTCAAACCTGCAGCCCTCGATGGGCGTAAAGAACATGATCACGGTCAGTACCAGCGTGTCACAGGTGTCGGTTACAAGATGGAACGTGTGGAAGCCCAGCAGCGTCCATGTAACCGAGCCATAGGCGTTTCCGTCCCAGACGCAGTTGAGTGACGGGAACTCCAAAGCGCGGATGGCGCAGTTCACGATTCCGATCAGCGACATTGCTATCAGCCCGATCCGCACTGCCCCAAGCTCGCCTTGCTCGGATTTTTTCTTCAGCCACGCATTGGGAATTGCGCTGAGCACCAGGATTGCCAGGTTGATGCTTCCCCACCGCAGCGCGGGCAGATTAAAGCCCGGTGGCCAGTCGCTTTCGCGGGTGCGCAGGAAGAAGTAACTGGCGATGAAGATGGCAAACATCGTGCCTTCAATCACCATTAATCCCCACTGTCCCCACCAGATAATGGAGCGATGCCCAAAGACGACCGTGGGAGTGCGGGAGACGTCAAGCACGGGACGCGGCTGGTTCACTGTTCCCATATCTCCCTCTCTCTTCGCCGGATGCTGGGTTGCCGCTTGGGCCAATACCAGATCAGGAAAGCGATGCCCACAACGATGATGGTTGGGAAAAAGGCTTTCGCCGTGAAGATGGTGCTGATGAAAAATCCGCTGGTGGCAATCGCGGCAATGAAAGGCACGGGCGTGGGTTCGGGAAATTCGTCACGGTGATCGGGATCGGCATCCATGACCCTGGTCATCAGCACTTGCCGGCAATCTTCGTCCAGGCCTTCCACAATGGGTTGGTTCGGCAGCGCGTCCCATAGCGCATCTCGGCCGTTCACGGTGGGCAGTTCGGCAAAGTTATATACAGGAGGCGGAGAACTGGTGGCCCATTCCAGCGTTGCCGCACCCCACGGATTATCTCCCGCAAGCTCACCCTTTTTCTGGTGCCAGAAAAAGTTGGCGATAAAGATCAGAACGGCAGCCGTCATTAACACTGCGCCAAGACTTGCCAGCATGTTCAGGTTCGCCCATGGCATGCTGGTGGGATACGTATAGACACGGCGCGGCATTCCCCTCAAGCCCAGGATGTGCATGGGGAAGAACGTCATGTTAAAACCGACAAAGAACAGCCAGAAGTGCCACTTCCCTGCCGCTTCATTCAGCATGCGCCCAGTGATCTTCGGCATCCAGTAATAGAGCGCACCGAAAAGCGGAAAAACCGCGCCACCGATCAGCACGTAATGAAAATGCGCGACGATGAAAAATGTGTCGTGAATCTGCAGATCGACCGGTACTGAAGCCATCAAAACACCGGTAAGTCCGCCCATGATGAAGACGAAGAAAAACGCCAGTGCGAAGAGCATGGGCGTTTTCAAAACCACTTTGCCGGTCCACATAGTCACCAGCCAGCAGAACACCTGCGTTCCGCTGGCGATCACCACCATCAGGCTGGCCGCGGTGAAGAAGCTTTCTCCCATCTGGGGCAGCCCGGTGGCAAACATGTGATGCACCCAGAGCCCAAAACCAACAAATGCCGTGCCGACCATCGAGAGCAGGATGGCGGTATAGCCGAAAATGCGCCGCCGCGAAAACGTGGAGATGATGGTGGAGACAATCCCTGTGCCCGGAATAAATATGATGTAAACCTCCGGGTGGCCAAAAAACCAGAAGAGATGCTGGTAAAGAATTGCGTCGCCGCCTTCCGCAGGATTGAAGAAATGCGTATTCACGGTGCGATCCATCAGCAACATGGTGCTCGAAAGCATCACGGCGGGCATCGCGAAGATCACCATAAAAGCCACGATGGTCTGCGCCCACACAAACAGTGGAATTCGGTTCAATGACATCCCAGGCGCGCGCATTTTAAAAGTTGTGATGATCACTTCCACGGCGACCGCCAGGGCCGAAAGTTCCGTAAACGTAATCATCTGCGCCCAGATATCCGAGCGTTTTCCCGGGGTGAAGTCCGGGCCGGAAAGTGGAACATAGGC
>DASXJO010000408.1:0-1554 GCA_036497385.1 Candidatus Angelobacter sp.
TCCGCGGAGCTCCGTGCCATCGAGATGGCGCTCGAAATCGTCACGGAGGAGCTCCTCGACAATGACCGCACCCAGCGTGGCGTGGTAGTGTTCTCCGACAGCCAGGCTGCCCTCCAGGCTCTCGTACGCCCCCGTATGCCGTCCGGACAGGTCTACCTCTAAGGATGCATCCAGAACCTTCAAAATCTCGCGAACCAAGGTATCCAGGTCGAATTCCGGTGGGTTCCCGCCCACCAGGGGATCTCGGGCAACGAGCTCGTCGACCAGCACGCAAAAGAAGCAGCAAAGGCAGATCCTGGCCCGTACGACCGGCAGATTAAGCTGGCAGCAGCGGCCAAGCGGGGCATTCGTGAGCAGGCGAAATTCGCGTGGGAGGCAGCCTGGGAAAAGGAGAAGTCAGGATATGCGACGAAGCAGCTGATTCCAGCGCCGACGAAGAAGGTCTTGGACTACTGGAAAGGTCAGAGAAAAGCGTCAGCGTCAATCATGCTTCAGATGCGGCTCAATATCATCGGATTGAAGCGTTACCTATGGCGAATCGGGGTTGCAGACTCACCTCGTTGCGGCTGCGATCTCGGCCACCAGCAGCCAAGACATGTGCTTCTTGAGTGCCCGTTCTTCGAGGACGAGCGTAGAGACATGCGGGAAGCACTCGCCAAGGCGGGTGTGTGCACGTCACTCTCGTTTAACCAGTTCATGGCAGAAAAAGACGCAATTCCCGCAATCACTAGATTCATGGAAAGAACCCGACTTCTCGGCCAATTCCATACGGTCGATCCCGACGCTATGGGATTCGAACCAGACCCAGAGCCCGAGCAAGAGCAGCAAGAACAACCAGGATAACCCAATAAGGCAGTGTGGTGGTGGTAGATGAAATGTGGATCGCAGGAAGAAGGGCCAGGTCCCCTTCCTTCCCTTGAGAGGCAGGATTTCGACGCAGGAGCGGCAGACCGGCCGGGGAAATGGTCATGTATCCCGGGACAGCGTGTCATGGAGGTGGAAGTGAGGAGGAAGTGAGGGCAGAGTGATAGAAGAAGAGGACATAGTGGTGCGAGGGGTATAGGAAAGGGCAGTGGGCAGTGGGAGATGTGGAAATGCGGAGATGCGGCGAAATCACGGAGGTGTGCGGGGCGGAAAAACGAAGTTGCGGGCGCAGCAGGTGCAACAATCTCAAAAGGTGTTTGGCAGACACAGCAGGCCTCCTAGTTAAGCTGGAAACGAGCTGGATGCTGGTGGCTGTGTCACTGGGGCGGAGATTGACCTTCCTTTGATGATTTTTTCCTTTGTTTTTGACGTTCTTGTACTTAATTTTCTTGGCAGCGGGCAACTGGGGGCAAGCCCTAACTTGGACTCCAAGCCACGCATACCCGGGTGCAGGGCACCATTTCGCTGCCGGGCAGGCCCGGCAGCACCCCCGCATAGCAGCCATTACTAGAGGCAAGCTAGATCGGGTAAATGAATTCTACTACTACTACTACTACCATTATCTAAATTAATGGCACCATATTCTATATTAGCTGCTCGGATCTCCTAGTTAAGCTTTTAAAAGAACTC
>DASXJO010000409.1:0-6065 GCA_036497385.1 Candidatus Angelobacter sp.
AGATTCCTGGGTTTCAATCGTCGCCGATGGGAAATCCGTGATGCAGCGTGTTCTTCCAGCGGACAAGCATAAGAAAGTCAAAGCGGGAAAATCACTTATTCTCAGAACGGGAAACGCAGGCGGTATTGAAGTCAGCTTCAACGGGCGGTCATTGGGAGCTTTGGGAAATGAAAATGAACCGCGCACCCTCACCTTTAACGCCTCTGGCCTTGTACAATAAATCTTAGTCATCCAACGGGATGAATGTTGACAGTGGGGAGCCGATTAGATACCTCTCGGCCCATTTCACCATGCAAAACAGTCCGTTCGGCTGCGTTTACGCCGTTTGTAACGGCAAAACGTTGTTCCCGGCTGGATCCTTTCGGTAATCTTTAAGCAGTATCCGTAGGTGTGGCCCTGAGAGGTCATAAAGAAATTCAGGAGGGCAAGACATTGGCTTCACGCGAAAAGTTTTTGTTTACATCTGAGTCGGTCACGGAAGGCCACCCGGATAAAATTGCAGACCAGATTTCTGACGCGATTCTGGATGCGTGCATTGCTGAAGATCCTTACAGCCGCGTCGCCTGCGAAACTTTGACGGCCACCGGCCTGGTGGTGATCGCCGGCGAAATTACTACCAAGACATATGTCGATTTCCAGAAAGTTGTGCGCGGCGTAGTGCAGTCGATTGGTTACGATAATGCTCTTTATGGATTTGATTCCAACACCTGCGCGGTGATCTCCAGCATCAACAAGCAATCGGGCGATATCGCCATGGGCGTGGATACGGGCGGCGCCGGCGATCAGGGCATGATGTTCGGCTACGCCACCAACGAAAATGACAATTACATGCCCACGGCCATTGATCTGGCCAACAAGCTTACCCTCCGCCTGACTGAAGTCCGCAAGAACGGCATGCTTCCTTACCTCCGGCCTGACGGCAAATCACAAGTTACAGTTGAATATGGCGCCGATCACAAGCCGCGTCGCGTGGATGCGGTTGTAATCTCCACCCAGCATGCTGAATCGGTGGATAACGAGACGTTGCGCGCGGACATAATCAAGCACGTGATCCAGACTGCTGTTCCGGCAAATTTGCTGGATGCTGATACCAAGTATCACATCAATCCCACAGGACGGTTCGTTATTGGCGGGCCCATGGGCGATACCGGATTGACCGGACGCAAGATCATCGTGGACAGCTACGGCGGCATGGGCCGTCATGGTGGGGGAGCGTTCAGCGGCAAAGATCCGACCAAGGTCGATCGCTCCGCTTGCTACATGGCGCGCTACATTGCCAAAAATATTGTGGCTGCCGGACTGGCTGACCGTTGTGAAGTCCAGCTTGCCTACGCCATTGGCGTGGCTGAACCTGTCAGCGTGTTGGTGGATACGTTCGGCACCGGCAAGATTGGCGAAGAGAAGCTGGAAGAACTCGTGCGCAAGAACTTCCAGCTCACCCCGAAAGGGATTATTGAGTCACTCAAGCTGCGCCGACCGATCTACAAAAAGACAGCCGCTTATGGGCACTTCGGCCGGAAAGATCCCGACTTCACCTGGGAAGCTACGGATAAAGCTGCCACTCTGCGTGAGCAGGTAACGGGCAAAGCTGAGTCCAAGGCGAACGTAGGCGCAACACGGTAGCAGTTTTTGGGTGCTTTAGCCCTGCGTTGAAGCAAGAAGCAGAATCGGCTTTAGCCACTGAGGTATTCCTCGGGGCTAAAGCCCAAAATGATCGCCGATCTCTATGCAGGCCTCAAGTCCTGCGCCACCCCGCACGTGGTGAAATTCTAAACAATTTGCCTCTTAGGCATTCACGCAAGGAGAACATGTCAACAACCGCTGCTCCGCAAATTACGCACGACATCAAGAGCCTGGAACTGGCTGATCTGGGAAAGCGCCGCATTGAGTGGGCCAACCAGTCCATGCCGGTGCTTCAAAGCATCCGCAAGGAATTTATCAAGAACCAGCCGCTCAAGGGCATTCGCGTTTCCGCATGCCTGCACGTGACCACCGAAACAGCCAACCTGGCCATTACGCTTCGCGATGGCGGCGCTGACGTGGTTCTTTGCGCCTCCAACCCGCTCTCCACGCAGGATGACGTGGCTGCGTCGCTGGTCCGCGATTATGGTATTTCCGTTCACGCCATCAAGGGCGAGGACAATGAAACCTATTACAAGCACATTCTTTCCGCACTTGACCACAAGCCACACATGACGATGGATGATGGCGCTGACCTGGTTTCCATTGCCCTTACCAAGCGCAAGGACGTGCTGGAAGGAATCATCGCGGGCACGGAAGAAACCACCACCGGCGTGATTCGCCTCCGCGCCATGGCCAAAGACGGCCAATTGAAATATCCGATCATTGCCGTCAATGACGCATTGACCAAGCACATGTTTGATAATCGTTACGGCACTGGCCAATCCACTATGGATGGCGTAATCCGCTGCACTAATTCACTGATTGCCGGCTCCAAGTTCGTTGTGGCGGGTTACGGCTGGTGCGGACGCGGCCTGGCTTCACGCGCGCGCGGTATGGGCGCGGACGTGATCGTTACGGAAATCGATCCCACTAAGGCGATTGAAGCCGTGATGGATGGCTATCGTGTCATGTCGATGGCGGAAGCCGCCAAGATCGGCGATTTCTTTGTGACCGTTACCGGCAACAAGAATGTAATCGGGCGCGATCATTTTGAACTCATGAAGAATGGCGCTGTAGTGGCGAACTCCGGCCACTTCAACGTTGAAATCGATATCCCCGCGCTGGAAAAGATGTCTTCTTCAAAGCGCCAGACCCGCGACTTTGTGGATGAATACGCGATGAAAGATGGCCGCAAGATTTATCTTCTAGGTGAAGGCCGCCTGATTAATCTGGCCGCTGCTGAAGGCCATCCGGCTTCAGTGATGGATATGAGCTTTGCCAACCAGGCGCTTGCCGCCGAGTATCTGGCAAAGAACCATAAATCACTGGAGAAGAAGGTTTATCCGGTGCCGGAAGATCTGGACAAGAAAGTGGCGCGGCTCAAGCTTGAATCGATGGGTGTAAAGATCGACAAGCTTACGCCGGAACAGGAAGAGTATCTGGCGAGCTGGAGCGAAGGAACATAAACGCTCGGCAGACATCAACGTGCAATGCAGACGGCGGCTTCGAAAGGAGTGGCCGTTTTGTTTTCAGCCGCTTTATCTGTTGCGAATTACGGCTTGACCGGGCTCAGCTGCATCCAACTGTGAGTAGCTGGAGTCCGCTAAATCGTCTAATGCAGTTTTTCTGCTACCAGTGCGAACTTCCAACTTACCAAAGGAGAACACCATGCGAGGATTATTTTGGATCGGAGTAGTATTTGTGGTTCTGGGAATTGCTTCGCTGGTGGTCCCCATTCCGCACAACGAGCGCTCGGGCGTCAAGGTCGGCGGCGCGTCCATTGGCATTGAAACCAGGCATGATGAAAAAGTGTCGCCCATCATTAGCGCGGTACTGATCGCCGCGGGCGCCGCCATGATGATTGCCGGAAAGAAAGCAGTCTCCAGATAATTCGCGATTTAAGAAAACCGATGGTGGTCCGCGGACACCATTTCTTGGCCCACATCGAAGGATGCAACAACCTGCTCTTATTTCCGTTCTAATATGCGGCGGACCATCACCAGTTGGCCTAGATGATAAGCATTGTGGTCGGCCACGAGCAGTGCTTCGCGCAGCAAAGTTTGCCCATCGCCATGAGGGATATTGGCTGTGAGATCGCGTTGCGGATCGGCAATTAGGCTGCGCATCGCTTCCAGGTCCGCCAGCACCTGCTTTACGCTTTTGTCCCAGGCTTTGTCGTCGGGAGGCGCTTCAGTCTTGGGCCAGTACTCGTCCGGCCATTTTGGAGACTTATGTTTGGCGGAGCGGCTGAATTCAAGAATGTCCCACTGCGCAATGTGGATGTGTTCCAGCAATTGCCACGGGGTGTGCGGGCCGCCTTCAGGCTTGCGGCCCCGCAGGTCTTTGGGGAAGTCCTTGAGCGCTTCGCGCAAATCGATATGCGCTTCTGCCTTGGTAAGCAAATTGGAGATGTGCTGGCGGATGGGATCGGTTTTCTTCATAGCTGTTTGGATGATAATGAAATGGTCGAGGAACCAGGCATGCTGAATGCAGGCTGCCGAATTTTTGCTGATCGTAATACGGCTTCCTGCAAACTTTATTCAATTTTTTTGTTCCGCCAGTCTCTATCCGGTGTCTCAATCCATAGCAGGCTCATCCGTCGACTGCTAAAGAGAGGTCGCGGGCCCCGGAAACTCGCGGCCTTTCTTGTTTTTGGTCAATTTTTTTGAAAGATGGCGAGCACTTATTACACAGGGATACTTGCGCCCGTCTCATAGGGCACAGATTTAAATTAGAATTTACATAGCCTTTAATTGGGATTGAAACGCACCAGTGGCGCACGCGTGCCGGCCACATCGTACGCTGGGAGGATTCGTTATTCGCCGGATCAATTCGGCGCGGCCAGGGAGTTGTGAATGATTGAGCAAGAAAAGAAACGGTTTGTCCGGATGGAAAAGTTTTGCATTGCCATTCTGGCCCTGACTATTAGCGCTTGCTGGGGCTGCGGTGGCGGAAGCGCAAGTGCCGGGGGGCCAACCCCTACTCCCACACCTACGCCCGTCCCAACTCCGGCTCCCACTCCTGCTCCGTTACCGGCCGGGGCAATCGGAATGGCAGTCCTGAAGACAAGCGTACCGCCAGGTGGCATCTTCCAGTTCCAGCTTTCCAACACTGAGCCCAAGCCTATTGGCCACGGAAGCACTCGTCCACAGGTCCCCACCGGACCGGTACGCGGCGTAGCGGTCAACGATCCATCGGGCAAAGCGGCGGGGATTGCCGTGATTGACACATCCGTGAATCCCTCGAATATCAAGATCCAACTCAGTTCCCCCGATGCACTTCTCGGGACCGATATCACCTATCCCGTGATTACAATATCCATGCCCTTGAGCGGCAGTCTTACGCCCGGCGCGACGTTCCCGCTCAGCATCGATACGGCAAACACCTCGTTTTTCTCTGACGCCACAACAGCCTATACCACTTTGGAATTTGCTCCCGGAACACTCACAATTGCACCGGTCGGCAGCCCTTATATTAGCGACGTATTGCCTGCAGGGGGCCTGCTGCCTGATCGCACGTTGATTAAGATTTTCGGCGCTGGATTCAACACCAACACGAAAATCTCCATCGAGGGCACCACAATTGTGCCGGCGGACCAGAGTCTTGTGAACTCCGGCGAAATCGACGTGAAGATCTGCAACGGTACGGTGGCTGACGCAGCTACGGTTTGCCCCAACAACGGCGGCACGTTTCAGCTTGATGGCGAACGCGTCCGCGTGAAAGACACTGGCACCAATTTTGTGCTGGAGTATTACACGTATTTACGCGGCGATGACGTAGCCGGCAGCAGTGCGAATTCGCTGGTCAAACTCGTGCATCCCATGTTCTCGCGGCTGACTTATCTCTCTGCCACCATTCCTCTTGTGAACAGTGGGACGCAATTCACGGGACTCTCACTGCAGAACACCAATACTCAGGATGCAGGCATCAAAATTGAGCTGCTGGATGCAAGCAACGCTTCAGTAGCTACGCTCCCTTCATTCATCCTGCCCGGAATTGGTGCTGGCAGCGTAGGCAGTAAAATCACGCGGGATGTAATTGCGGATTGGTTCCCTTCGCCGCCTGCTGGCGCAACGCAAGTCAGGGTCACGGTTACGTCCGGCCCAGCTGTCCAGGTCCTCGGCATGTTGGGAGACACAAGTACGGGCGTAGTTACACCGGTCATTCCTCAATAGGCCGGGCGCTATGGCCGTGTAGATCGTTGTGACACGCTGGTTTGGGCGGTGGGAGCTGTTTTTAGCGCTTCCAACTCCTCTTGTACTTTGTTCCACTTGTCCCGCTTCTTCTTGGTAAAGTTCGGGGCAGAAGGGTTCTGGTAAAAGGCCAGTATGTTCTCGCGCAAGTCGGGCAGCATGCCGCCAAATTTTTCCTTTGTTAATTTGTCCAGCAGCTTTGCGTAGGTTTCATCCGTAAGCCGGTACTCTCCCGGACCAGTGGGATTT
>DASXJO010000410.1:0-2164 GCA_036497385.1 Candidatus Angelobacter sp.
GATGCTTATCTGCAACAGCTCAAGAAAGATCAGCTAAAAATGAAGAGCTCAAACCGATGCCCCGGAAAATCATGGGCAGAAATCAGATGTACAGAAACTAAAGCCCCGGAAATCACAACGGCCAAAACGCGAAAAGGAGAAGAAGCATGTCCGCAAGCGCCTGCCGAAGCAGCCAGAAAAGTGATCCTGACTTTTGTGTTGCCCTGGATTGCATTGCTTTGTCTGCCGCTGCATCTATATTACTGGGGCTGGCCGGTGGGAACTGCGCTAACAGCAGTCTTGATTGCCGCATGTTACCTGCTTGCGGACGGATTGCTGCGGCGCTTTGCGAAAATTCCCTTTGCCTGCTCTTACCCCCGTGGAAGCAAAGCGCCACCGTAGTTGTCTTGTTCTACGTGCTGGGCTTATGGGCATTCGCTTCCATGTTGCCTCGCCTGGAGTATGCGCTGCTGCTGAAGAGCGTCTGGTATCTGTGGGGGCTTGTGCTCGTTCTTCAGGTCGTCCGGCTGCTTTTACGCAGGTTGCGCGATGACGATCCTGGATCTCACATGCTTGTCTTTGAAGAAGTTCCCGAGGCCCCATTTGAGCTGCTGAACCTTTCTGGTCACTGAGCAGAATATTCTCGGCAAATTTCTTGAAACGGTCACAGGTTTGCTGTCACTAGCTAAACAGGCCCAACCAAAATATCTGCTGTGCCCGTCTGACGGGCGTTGTAAGGAGTGTTATGTCAAAGTTGCGTCCACTCATCGCTGTTACACTCTGCCTTGTTCTTTTCAGCTCAACTTCTCAAGCATGGTTTGGATTCGGACACATGGCCGTGGCTTACGTGGCGTATCAAAAGCTTACTCCGGAAAAACGGATACGCGTCGCGAAGCTTCTGAAGAAGAATCCGTATTACAAGACCAAGTGGAAAGCGCTGATTCCCGCAAACACGCCCGCAGACCAGCAGGACATGATGTATTTCATGATCGCTGCCACATGGCCGGACCAGATAAAAGATAAGACTTCAGGCTACATCTCCGACGGCAGTGACGGCGGGAACCGTCCTCCCATCGGTCCAGAAGCTTCGCAGAACGTTGGGTATAGTGACAAAAACATGCACAAGTATTGGCATTTCGTTGACACACCGTTCACGCAGGACGGAACCAAGCCTTTACCAGCTATTCCGCACCCAAATGCCGGAAGTGAAATAGCCGT
Organism: Candidatus Angelobacter sp.; assembly: GCA_036497385.1. Classification (GTDB taxonomy): domain Bacteria; phylum Acidobacteriota; class Terriglobia; order Terriglobales; family Acidobacteriaceae; genus Angelobacter. The sequence goes on from DASXJO010000410.1 coordinate 1,198, forward strand.
TCTGCGGCAGACGCTCGCGTCCAGCAAGGCTGACAAGCTGAAGTCATACGATTTGGTGTGGTTACTGCACCTGGTAGGCGACGTGCACCAGCCGCTCCATTCGTCTACGCGTGTCAGCTCGGCAGATCTTCAAGGCGATAGCGGCGGCAACAATGTGAAATTATCTGGCCCGAGCAAAGAACTACATGCCTTCTGGGATGGCCTGCCCGGCGACAGCTCAAACATGGCTGACGTGGTTGCTTATGGAAAGACACTGACGGCTGCCGATCCATTGCTGGCCCAGAAGTCAGCGGCTGCTGATTGGATCAAGGAAAGCTTTGATATCGCGGAGACAACGGTTTATTCCAGCCCGATTGGCGGGACAGATGGGCCGTTTACCATTACGGCAGCATACAAAGACAACGCGCAAAAGATCGCAGCGGAAAGAGTGGAGCTTGCAGGCGAGCGCCTGGCCAACCTCATCAATAACGAACTCAAGTAGTAAGGTCGTCGCTAGCCGTTCATGTGCAGCTTGTCACGTCTGCGCCGGTCTGTGCGGGCGCACTCAATGATTTCCGCGATCATGTCGGCATACGAGCGCCCGGATTTTTTTGCCGCCATGAAGAACTCTGAATTGCTGGAGAGCCACGGATTGGGATTGGCTTCAATCACATAGACCTTTCCCTTGTCTGTAAGCCGCATGTCAATGCGGCCGTAATCGCGCAATTTTAGAATGCGATATGTAGTGAGAGCCGTGGAAGAAAGCAGTTCCTGGGTTTCTTCGTTCAGGTTTTCCACCGGCGCGGACTTGGTGAGTTTGTACGCTTCGCTGTCTTTTTCCCACTTCACTTCCGTGCCGGCGACCTTGGGCATGCCTTCAGGCAGACGCGACAGATCAAGCTCCACCAGCGGCAACACCTCAGGATTCTGGTTGCCAAGAATGCCTGCGTAAATTTCGCGGCCTTCAATGTATTCTTCAATCAGCGCG
>DASXJO010000411.1:0-4748 GCA_036497385.1 Candidatus Angelobacter sp.
CTGATCGGGCCGGGACAGGTGATCAAGAAGGAATTTAAATCCGGCAACGTCGAAATTAAAGGTGAAGAGCTGCGGAGCGCCGGACGCTGGATTGCCGTGGTACGGGGTGATGGCAATCAGTCCCAGGTATTCTGGGTAAAGCCGGCCAAGCCGGGAAAGCTCAACTTCCTTGCTCGTCCTTCACGCGTACCGGTGGCGCGCCCTAACGTAATCAGCGGCGTGACATTCGTCTTTGACCAGTATCAAAATTTGATTCTCGATCCCACGCCCGTAAACTTCAATCTGTCCGTTGGCGGAGCGAGCTCGACAAAGACTGTTAACAGCCGTGAAGGTGTTGCATGGATCAATAGCGCGTCTGCGCCAAAAGCCGGAGCGGCGCAGTTTGTTGCATCTGTCGATGACACCTCAGTGGCGCGCGTGGTGCAACAAGTTGCAGCCGATCCATGTGAGCGCAGTTTCCGTATGCATGTGGCTGGTCACACGGGACAATACACAATCGTGGAAACAGATCCAATCCGCGATTGCAGCGGCAATCCCGTGCCGGATGGGACAATCGTTACGTTCATCCAGAATGATAAGACCGGCAAAAGCACCGTGGATGCTCGCATCAAGAAGGGCACGGCGCGTGCCGAGCTGCCGGCGTCTGACAACGCAACCATCACGGTGGCTGCCGGCGTGGTGCTGGGCAATGAACTGCACGTGGGAGGCAGATAATGAAGCTTGCACGCATCCTGATCCTCAGTGCGGGTTTCGCGCTCGCAATCTCCGGCGCGGTGCCTCTGCTGGAGCACATTTTCGCCGATACCAAACCTACGGTGCAGCTCAGCATCAAGAACGCCCAGCCGCGTGAGGTGGAAGACGTAACGCAAAACGCCATTGTGCGCGACTACACCCTGGCGTGGCAGGCCATCGGTACCTCGCTGGCGAACAATACGCTCCAGCCTCTGAATGAAAACTTCGCCGGCTTTGCCCTGGACAAGCTGACGCAACGCGTGAAAGACCAGAAACAAAATGGCCTGACAACGCGCATCGTAGATCATGGCCACAAGGTTGACGCGATATTTTATTCGCCTGACGGCGCGGCTATCGAACTGAAAGATACGGCAAGCATTGAAACGCAGGTGCTGGACGGAAGCACCGTGATCCACTCCGACCAGGCACAAATCCAGTATTACGCGGTGATGACCGGGGCTGAAGATCGCTGGAAGGTGCGCGTGCTGGAGAGCACCACGCAATAAGCCTTACTTAGGACTCGGCGTCTTGAATTCATAAATCGCCGCGGTTTTCTTTGGCTGCGGTCTGGCCAACTCTTCAAGATGGTGGTAACCAGATTCCAGAGCTGCCGCGAAAGTGTCTTCCTGCCCCAGATAGAGGACCTTCGGCGAGCCTATTCTCTGCACGATGCAGTGGTGGATTGGAGAGTTCTCCTCCTCGTCGTCGGGAACGATATCCGCGATGTAATTGCCTAACTGAATCCGCGTTCCAAACCTCTGTGAGCTGGATTCGTAATGGAGGCGTGGACCGGTTTCAATCTTCAAGTTGATGTTCGTCCTTCCCATAGCTAGTCCTTCTGCCGCACCGTCAGGACCGGGCACTCAGCTTCAGCGATGACGCGGGCCGCCGTGGCCCACGGCAGGTGCGAATTGATTTTCGCCGGCTCGGGATGGCGCGCTCCCAGCACGATCAGATCAGCGCGCATCTGTTGCGCAACGTCCAGAATGTTGGCTGAAGGCAATCCATATTTGATTACGCACGCCGGTTTCCGCCACAGGCAAACTTCAGGCGGCACCACGGAGTTAAGCTGTTGCGCGAGCTCTTTGCTCGTTTTTCCATTCGATCCTGCCTTGTTCTCGTCGGCCACATGCAGGACAGTAAGCTCAGCGCCAAACTCATTGCACAGCAACGCAGCGTGCGCCGGCGCGGTTGATCCGGCTTCAAAATGCGTGGCCAGAAGGACTTTCTTGATTTTCATTTCCTGGGTATTGCACGGCTTCACGTCTGGGCCAACCGTGAGGACCGGACACGAGATGTTGCGAAACACATCCTCGGCAATCGAGCCCAACACGAGCCGGGGGATTCCATGCCGGCCATGCGAGGCCAGCACCAGCAGGTCAATCTCATTGCGCTTCACTACATCGCTGATTACTTCCCACACCGCGCCCTGGCGCAACGGCGTCTGGCTGGGCAGTCCCGTAAGAAGACCGTGCAGCACATCCGAGACATTTTTTGTGTTTGCTTCCCGGCCGTTGAACGTGATGGCGAATGCGTCCGGATCAAGCAAGTTGTATGAATCAGGGGAATTTACGTGGATGGTGTGCACACGTGAGGAATGCCTGCGGGCGATAGCCTGGGAATATTTAACGGCGGTTTCCGAGCCCGTAGAGAAATCGGTAGCCAAAAGGATATTTTTTAGCGATAGCGCAGTGACTGGTTCAAGCGTGTTCATGAGGGCACCTCACTCATTCAGCCGCCAGTGTAGTAAGCGAGTGACCACAGAGGATGTGACGGCGGTCACGCAGCTATTAATGTGACTTGGAGTCGATAGGCGTTATCAAGACGAGCGCAGGAAAGCGGCAGAAAAACAGGAGAATTTTGGTGAGAACCCGGACAGCTTTCACGAAAGTAGCTGCCCAGAAATCCTCAGGAGTTATTTTCTGAATATCGGCGGCGCGTCGCTGGCGTCAAAAGAATCGGATTCATTGGTCGAAGCGGGCAGGCCCTGGATGAGGCGCAAGCAGCGGTTCCAGCGAAGCAAGGCGTCATCGTTGCCTTGCGGACGTATTTTTTCGGCGTCCTCAAAGCAGCGCATCGCGTTCTCAAAACTGGCAAGCAGCGAGTGTGCCGTGTGGCCGGCGCATAGCTGGGCCTTGGCCCGCCGCTCATGCAAAATGCCTTGATAATAAGAGCGTTCATAAGCACTTGAGAGCTTTTCAAAGCAACTCTGGGCTTCATGGAATCCGTCGGCCAGGGTGCCTCGGAACTGGTCAGTTAGGGCCAGACCCAACTGGCGCAACGCCATCTGGTTTTCCGGATCAACGGCCAGAATATCGCGGCAGATTGATTCTGCTTCCTCCGCCTGATTCAGGTAGCGATAGTGCTGTACTTTCGCCAGCGCCCCTGCGATGCCATTCCTCGAGATTGCTTTTAGCTGCCGCTCCATAATTGTTACCACCACATTGTGTACTGTCGGATTCTATGACCGCCAATTTTAATTCTAGTCCGCTTTGGGCGCCCCGCGTATCTTACGCACCAATTTCATGATGGGATCGTAAAATTCATCCACCACGCGTTCCTTGAGAGGAATAATGGCATTGTCGGTGATGTGTATCTCTTCCGGGCAGACCTCAGTGCAGCACTTGGTAATGTTGCAATAGCCGATGCCTAATTCATCCTTCAGCAGTTTGACTCGTGAGACGTTGTCCAACGGATGCATTTCCAGCGATGCCACGCGTACGAAAAAGCGCGGGCCCCCGAACTCTTCTTTTTTGTGGTGGTCGCGAACAACGTGGCAGACGTTCTGGCACAGAAAGCATTCAATGCACTTGCGGAACTCCTGTACCCGGTCCATGTCCTCCTGATACATCTTCCAGTCCGTCTTGGGCTTGGGAGAGAACGGCGGGATCTTTTTGTTGACGCGATAGTTCCATGAGACGTCAGTGACGAGGTCTTTGATTACGGGAAAGGACTTCATGGGATAGACGGTAATCGGTTTGTCCGTGGGCAGGGCATCCATGCGCGTTTTGCAGGTGAGGCGTGGTTTGCCGTTGACTTCAGCCGAGCAGGAGCCGCACTTGCCGGCTTTGCAATTCCATCGCACCGCAAGGTCAGGTTCCAGATGCGCCTGTATGTAATGCAACGCGTCAAGAACAACCATGCCCGGAGCGATTGGTACTGTGTATTGCTTTGCGGCCCCGGCTTCCTGATTGCCGCGAAAAACTTCGAGGATTGCATCTGGCATTCGATAGCTCCTGGCTGCTGGCTACTGGCCGTTAGCTCTTGGCTCTTAGCCTTTAGCTGAAATCATTTCACCTACATTTTCAACGAGCAAAAATCCACTGCATTCGTGTTCTTTCGCGTTGATTCGCGCTAATTTACTTCTCTTCCTCCAGCAGTTCGTTCAACTCACCGGGAATCGCATCCACTGGAATTTGCTGCAGTTTCATTCCGTCACCATCCCGGGTAATCAGGTTGTGCTGCTTGCCCCATACTTGTTCGTCCAGCTTTGGGAAGTCAATGCGGCTATGCGCGCCGCGGCTCTCTTTGCGGGCCATCGCACTGCGCGTCACAGCTTCTGAAACCGTGAGCATCGATTTCAAATCGCGTGAGAGATGCCAGCCGGGATTAAACAGCCGCGAACCTTCCACACGGACCCGCGCAGCGCGTGCCTTCAGTTTTTCTAACTCGCCCATCGCTTTGGTCATGTCTTCTTCCACGCGGAAGATTCCCACCAGGTTTTGCATGACCTCCTGAAGATCGCGGTGCACGGAATAAGGATTCTCGCCTTCGCCGCGATCGAACGGCGCGAGCATGTCGTGCTCCGCTTCCGCAATCTGTCCGTCGTCGATGGTCATCGCAGCGGCTTTATCAGCATATGCGGCTGCGCCAAGACCAGCACGCCGGCCAAAAACCAGCAAGTCAGACAGAGAGTTTCCGCCCAGACGGTTCGCGCCATGGAGCCCGGCAGCGGCTTCACCCGCAGCGAACAGCCCCGGCAATGAAGAAGCCCCGGTTTCCGCTTCCACCTTGAT
>DASXJO010000412.1:0-2655 GCA_036497385.1 Candidatus Angelobacter sp.
GCGTTGTGAAAGACGCTGGCTGCGTCAACTTCATCCATGAAGAGCTCGGCCGCTGCCTTATCTTTTGTCAGGATACTCTCAGTGTGCCGCGACCCGTAATGGTTGATATGTTCGATGGCTTCGGACATGTCGCTTACGATCTTTACTGTAATTTTGAGGTCGCCATATTCGGTGTCCCAGTCTTGTTCCGTGGCTGGAATAACCTGGCTATGCGGAAGCAGCTTGAGAGTGCGAGAGCAGCCTCGCACCTGGACACCGGCAGATTGCAACGTGGCGACGAGTGCCGGCAGGAATTCCTGTGCCAGCGATTGGTGCACTAAGACCTTCTCCACGGAATTACAGGCTGCAGGATATTGGACTTTGGCATCAACAATGACTTCCCGCGCCATGTTTAGATCGGCGGCGGAGTCAACGTATATGTGGCAGATGCCGCTGCCGTGGCCGAGCACCGGGATACGGCTGTGCTCGAAAACATAGTTTACGAATTCGGTCGAGCCGCGCGGAACAACTAAGTCAATGTCGCGGTCCATTTCAAGAATGCGCGCGACATCGGCGCGGTCAGTAAGCGCGCAGATCGCGGGTCGCAATGACGGGCTTAGAGCGCCGAGCGCTTCATGCCAGATTGAAACCAGGACGCGATTGGTCTGCTGCGCCTCTGCGCCGCCTTTGAGCACCAGGCCGTTACCGGTTTTTATGGCCAGCGATCCGACCTGCGGAACCACATCCGGACGAGATTCAAATATCACCGCAACAACACCAAGAGCGCAGGAAACTTTTTGCAGCGTGAGCCCGTCATCCAGTTCCGTGGTGGCCAGCACACGTCCCAGCGGATCTTCGAGTTTTGCAACATCGCGAACCTGCTTTGCCATGTCCTTGACGCCGGCAGCGGATGTCTTAAGCCGCTTCAGCAACGCGGCAGAAGCGGTGCCCGTCGCTACTTCGCGCTCTAGTGATTCGCAGTCTTGATGATTTGCCTTGAGAATTTCAGTTTCACGAGCTTCCAGAAGATCGGCGGCGGCAAGCAGGATCTGGTTGCGCTGATAGGCGGAGAGCCGTGCCAACTCACGCGCGGCCCGGCGTGCGGCCTGCACCTGAGCTGCAATGGATTCCTGGTTTCTAGATTCCGCTGCGCTGGACACTGGTTTCCTTTATTGCGAGGATCAGGAAATTTTCGCGACGCACGAGTACGCCACGCTTGCTTTCGTCGGAAGAGAGTATCCCTGCAAGCTGCTGGCTGCCGAACTCTGCTATCCCTTTACCGATGATAGCGCCCCCTGGTTCGAGCACCGCAATTACCTGTCCGGCAGAAAACTCGCCTTCACATGCCGTAACTCCCGAGATTAGCAGGCTGGCTTGCCGATACAGGAGCGCCTTTGCGGCATTGAGATTGATAGAAATTGTTCCCCGGACCGTGGTGGCAAACGCCAGCCAGCGACGCTTGCCCGCCATGCGCGATCCGGGCAGAAAAAGCGTACCCACCTCTTCACCTTGAAACACTTGTTCCAGCACGCCGGGAGTTTTTCCATTGGCAATCACCACGATCCCTCCAGCCTTCATGGCGATTTCAGCTGCATCAAGCTTGGCGGTCATGCCACCGCGTCCGGTGGCAGACGTGCCGCGGGCGGACTCGCGAATCGCAGCGGTAATTTCAGTGACCATGGTTACAACCGTGGCATTGGTTAGATCCTGGTTTGGGCTGTACAGAAGGCCGTCGACATTGGAGAGCAGAACCAGCGCGTCAGCATCGAGCTTGCTGAGAACCAGAGCAGCAAGGCGATCATTGTCACGAAAGACCGGCGCCTGCTCAGTATAGATATTTGTGACGGTATCGTTCTCATTCACTATCGGCACAGCGCCCAATTTGAGCAGGCGTTCAAAAGTCTGGCGCAGGATGCTGTAACGCTTGAGGTCGCTGAAGTCATCTTCAGTGACTAAAACCTGCGCGACTTTGATGCCGTGCGGGCGAAAAGATTCCGCGTAAGCCTGCATCAGCTTGCACTGGCCCACGGCGGCGCAGGCGCGAGTGACGCTGGCATCTTTGAGCCGGCTGCGGTGAATTCCCAATTCCGCTGCTCCGAGCGTTACCGCGCCCGAACTGACGAGCACCACCTGGCGGCCTTCTTTGCCCAGCTTGGCGATGCTGCCGGCGAGTGCGGCTGTTTGCAGCGGATCAAATTCGTTTGCACTGTTGCACACCACGCCCGTTCCGACTTTGATCACAAGGCGGCGGGCGTTCATCAGTAGTGCGCGGTGATTGATGGAGCCGTCATTCATTTTTGTCGCTGCGCCCCAAACCGCCGGAAAGCCTCGCTCATCGTCTGCATCTTCTTGCTCCTGAATCACGCCGCTCCGCGCGTGGGCGGCCTTGCGGCTTAATGCTTGTCGCTGCTGCCCAAACGGCCGGAGAGCCCTCGCTTAATCGGGTGCCTTGTTCCCGCTTAACCAAAAAAAAACCGCTGCATCTCGGCAGCGGGGAGGCGTTGTTGATTGCTTAAAACTCTTCTAACTCAGAGCCCCCTGCCGCCGATGTGCGCTATGTGGGCACGGCGGGCAACAACACGGCATTGGAGAACCAGAGGAGGTCATCACGAGCGGACTATAACCTGCAATTTTGCCGAAATCAATACAGGAAAAGTCATATTAGGAAGATTAATT
>DASXJO010000413.1:0-5973 GCA_036497385.1 Candidatus Angelobacter sp.
TTTTCCACGCTGCATCAGGCCCGCGCCGCCTATGAGCGTGACTACATCCTGAAAAAACTCGACGAGAACCACGGCAACGTGACCCGCGCCGCGGAAGTGCTGGGCCTGGAACGCAGCCATCTGTACAGGAAGATGAAGACGCTAGGGATTGCGGTAAAGGAGTAGAGCCGGGTGCACAAGTTATTGAGAAGAAGAATCTGTATTTGCTCGTTTTGAACGTACGTAAGTCAGTTTCAACCTGTAGGCGCGGCTTATGAGTACTCAAGCACAAGGTCCTTCGGGCCTACTCGCAAGCTGATGACAACGCTTGCTCACTTGCGGCCCTCAGGATGACGATTGCCTAGTAGTGGATGAAGATTGGCAAAGGTGAAATCGATTCCAGTTTGAGCCACGTCCATTAACGTAGGTAAAATATGGCTGCAACCAAACAGGGAGTTGTTGATCTAATGCGCATGAGACGAATTTCAGCGCTGGCGATTCTGGCAATCGCCGTGGTTTCTGTTTGCATGGCAATGCTAGCCAAAACAACTGACGCGGCTGTCCCACGCAAAGCCGTGGTGGTGGAGCTGTTTACTTCCGAAGGGTGCTCCAGTTGCCCTCCAGCGGATGAGTTGCTGGGGCGCTTGCGCCGGGACCTTTCCGCCAAGAACGTTCAGGTGATCCCGCTGGGCTTTCACGTGGATTATTGGGATGGTCTGGGATGGAAAGACCGTTTCTCCTCAGCGAAGTTTACACAGCGGCAAGAGCAATACGCGCAGGCATTGAAAGTTGAGGGCCCGTACACGCCTGAAATGGTGGTGGATGGCGCGGTGGAATTTGTGGGGAACGATGCCGGCCGGGCGCAGAGCACGATTCGCCAGCAGGCCAGCCAATTGGAAACCGCACCGGTGAAAATTGCGACGGCTGGCACTGACCAATTGAGCATTCAAGTCAAAGGCCCGGCGGGATCATCGAACGGCAATGCGTTGGTGATGCTGGCGATCACCGAGGACAATCTATCGACCCAGATTGGTTCGGGCGAGAACGGCGGACGCACACTGCATCATGCGGCAGTCGTGCGCGAGCTGCGGCAAGTTGGCACGCTGAACAATGGCGGAATCGAAACCACGGTGCCGCTCAATTTCCAGAAAGACTGGAAGCGAAATGACCTGCACGCGGTCGTGTTTATTCAGAATGGTCCCAGCGGAAAGATTATGGGCGCAGCTTCAGTTTCCCTGGCGGACCAGTTGCGCTGACGTGCGGCCCAACTTATCAAGCTCATCCTGGAAAAGGTGATTATTGGGAAATTGCTGGTGCAGAGCTTCCAGCTTGCGGCGCGCATCGTCAGTGTTCTTGAAACGCACGTCCTCAAATACCACCAGCAGGCGGGCAAACGGCGCAAGATAGTGGGCGTGATCGGCGGCCAAGGTTAGTTCCTTTACGCCTTCACCTTCATCGCCTTTGAGTCCGCCCAGGCGAAGCACCCAGCGAACAGGAGCGGATTTACGCGCCACAATCACTTTGCCCATTCCGGTGGCGACATAAGCATCATAGGAGTCCGGGGACTGGGCCAGCAGTTTCTCAGCGTAGGTTGTAGCGGTTTTTATATAAGAGATGGCCTTGAGATCTTTCTTGGTGAAGATGCCAAAATCATCGCCATGCAAGCCGTTGATGAGTGAAAGCGCCAGCAGCGCGCGAGGATCACTCTGGTGGCGGTTCAGGCGGTCTTGCGCCAGTTTTTCCGCCTGGTCAAGGCTGCTGTCAAAAATTTTCTTGTTGCCGTCGTCCCATGTGTAGGCGTCGCGGGAATTGTAATTATCGTCGGTGGCAAACAGCTCGCTACGGAGAATGTGCAGCCGGTCGAGTTCACGGAAGAACACCACCCAGGCCTGCGCCACATAGGGCAACGGATCGTCCTGCGCAACGGCTTTGGCTTCATCAGCGGCCTTGAAAGCTTCCTGAAATTTCAGGTCGTACATTGCGTGATAGGACTGGGCCAGCTTGTCTTCGACGGTCGGCGATTTGGAGGCGACGGTCTGCATTTGCGCCGATGCTCCGGCAACTAACGCCAGCATGGCAAAGGCGAGAAAAGCAGCGGCTTTCAAGGCTTTTATGGGTTCCAAAAATACTCTCCAAAGATCCTTCAGCGTATCGGAATGCTAGCAGGTCGCATGGGCTTTGCCGATGTACGAAAGGGTATGTCCCCGCAGACGCACCTACAAATGCACCTTTCAGGGGGCAATGTTCAGGCAGGTTGTTCAATCTGGGATGTTTCCATTGTAAATGAGAATTGCCGGTTAGTTCTGGCCGGGGCCGGCGGGCGGATGGTCCAGTTTGGCAATTTCCTGCAAAAAGAGCGGGTTATTGGGGAAATGTTCGCGGAGCCACTCAAGCTTTTTGCGGGCGGCGGCGGTGTTGTTGTGGCGCAGATCGTCAAAAGCCAGCAGGATGCGGGCAAAAGGCATAAGAAATCGGCCATGATCGGCTACGAGCGTAAGCTCTTTTACGCCCTGTTCCTGATCGCCTTTGAGGCCGCCTAGGCGCAGCATCCAGCGGACCGGAGCGGCCTTGCCTCCGATGATGTATTTGCCCATGCCTGTGGCAATGTAAGCGTCGTAATAATCAGGCGAGCGCGCCAGCAGGCGCTCCGCGTATCCATTGGCGGTCTTGGTGTAAGAAAGCGCACTGAATTTTTTCTTGGAGATAAGCGCGGCATCGTCGGCGCGAAGCCCGGAGGCCAGAGTTAGAGCGAACAATGCTCGGGGATCGTCCTTGCTCTGTTTCAAGCGCTCCTGGGCCAGCCTTTCCGCTCCGGCCAGCGCTGTGTCAAAGTCTTTGCGGCGCCGTGGGTCCCAGGTAAATGGAGGCCCGTCAATGAATTTGTCATCGGCGGCAAAAAGCTCGCTGCGCAAGATGTGCATGTGATCAAACTCGCGGAAGAGCACGGCGCAAGCCTGCGCCATCCATGGAACAGGGTCGTCATTGGCCATGCGCTTAGCGGATTCGGCGAGGCGCAACGCTTCATCGAACCGCAGGTTGTACATGGCGCTATAGCTTTGATCTAGCAGCGCATCCAGATTTTGCGTTTGCGCGCTGATGGTGGGCTTAACCGCGGTTTGGGCGTAGGTGCTGGCCTGCCAGGACAATGCGATGATCGCAATTGCCATCAACGTATTCCTATTCTGGCTGCCTACCGACAATAGATCCTCCGCGCGGCTATGCCGCAGCATAACAGGTTGGATGCATTTCCACGCAGACGATGCCTCCTAAAAGGAATTTGCCCTCAGCTAGATAGAACACGTTAATGGAGGCGTAAAGGGTTAAGAATTGTTTTCCTTGCTTGCCGGGAATATTTCTTCCGCCACTGAGTTAAGTCACTGAGAGCGCGTGACAGCCATAAAGCGGCGCGAACTCCCAACAAGGAGGAAGCAAATGGCCGGCAAACCGAAAGATGAAATTCTGCATGATCACAACCACGACGGCATTGATCGCCGCGGCTTTTTGAAGTGCATGGCATGGGCCGGCACTGGAGCATTTTGCGTGATGCAAGGCGGCGTGCTCAAGTCCTATAGCCTGAGCGGGTTGGCTGGGCGCAGCGCTAAGGAAATGAAGGGTGAGCTCAGCTTTGTCCAGATCAGTGACAGCCACATGGGATTCAACAAGCCGGCCAACACTGATGTTGCGGGCACCTTGAAAGCGGCCATCGACAAGATCAACGCGCTGCCTGCGGCCCCGGGGTTCATCCTGCACACAGGCGACATCACGCATCTTTCCAAGCCGGAAGAATTTGATGCTGTGGACCAGTTGCTGAAAGGCGCCAGGACTAAAGACGTGTTCTATGTCCCGGGCGAGCACGACGTGGTGGGCGATGAAGGCAAGCAATACCTGGAGCGCTACGGCAAGAACGCCAAAGGCGCAGGCTGGTACAGCTTTGACCAGAAAGGCGTTCACTTTATTGGATTGGTGAACGTGATGAACCTGAAAGCCGGTGGGCTAGGCAGCCTGGGCGATGAGCAACTGGAATGGATGGAAAATGATGTGAAGCATCTTTCCAAGAGTACGCCTATCGTGGTGTTCGCGCATATTCCGCTGTGGAGCGTTTATCCGGAATGGGGCTGGGGAACCGACGACAGCGCGCAGGCGCTGGGTTACCTCAAAAAATTTGGATCGGTCACGGTACTGAACGGCCATATTCACCAGACCATGCAGAAAGTGGAAGGCAATGTGACATTTCATACGGCGGCGTCCACCGCGTTCCCTCAACCAAAGCCGGGCTCTGCGCCTTCACCGGGGCCAATGAAAGTTCCAGCGGAGCAATTGAAGAGCCTGCTGGGGATCCGCGACGTGAGTTATGTCCAGGGCAAGCACGCGCTGGGCGTAACCGATTCCACTTTGGAATAGATATCAAAACTAAGAAGGACAGGGGATCAGCAGTCATGAAAAGAACGGCTTTAACATTGGGATTGGCGGCGCTGGCCATGGTGGCAATCATGATGGCCAGCAGGTCCAGGAGCTTTGGCGCGACGGTGGACGATAAGCCGGCCATGCAAGTCAAAATCGACAACTTTGTTTTTTCACCGAATCCGTTAACGGTCCCGGCGGGCACCACGATCCGCTGGACCAATCAGGATGACATTCCACACAACGTGGTGAGTGAAGACAAAAGTTTCAAATCCAAGGTGCTCGATACGGATGAAACCTTTACCTACACTTTTGCCAAACCCGGAACATATACCTACTTTTGCTCGATTCATCCCAAGATGACCGGCAAGGTTGTGGTGCAATGAATCCTTTTGATCTGAAATCGGTCTTGTTGGCCCGCCACGCTCAACATGTAGTGCTGATTCATTTCCCGATCGCGTTGTTTCTGGTGAGCGTTGCTTTTGATTTCGCGGCGCAGTGGTGGCGCACTGCTGCATTCGCGGCAGTGGCTTACTACAACCTGACGGTGGCGGCTTTCGCGTCAGTGCCGGCCGTGGCTACTGGCTTGATGGCCTGGCACTGGCAACTCGAAGGTCAGAAGATCAAAGGCAATCTCCTGCTGCACTTGCTGCTGGGGTTGGCGTCAATGGCTTTGATCTGGTTGGTTTGGTGGCTGCATTTTCGCGGCCGCAAACCGGAGCGCACGCTGCCCGTGTACCGATTGCCTTTGGAGATGGTGGCGGCTGGCGTAGTAGCTCTTACTGCGCATCTCGGCGGGTTCCTGAGCGGCGTTAACGCCGGGATGTGAAGGAACTCATGACGGAGCAAGAGGCTTGCGGTCTGCTGGAGCACGCGAGCATTTCAGGCGGAAACTTCACCAAGGGGAGTAAAATCATGGCCGCCACCGTTGTTGCGCGAGGGAATGTGAGCGGCTTGGAAAACAAGGATTTCGAAAGATTGGCGGTCCCGCTGCTGGACGGGTTATATAACTTTGCCCGCTGGCTTTGCGGTGACGCCGATGAAGCCCACGACCTGGTGCAGGAAACATTTTTGAAGTCTCTGAAAGGCTTTTCGTCGTTCCGCGAAGGCACAAATTTTCGCGCCTGGATGTTCCGGATTCTGCGTAACACGTTCCTGACCAGCCGGACCGGACTGGAACGCCGCAACACGCAGCAGGAAGACGAAGAGGGTTTTGAGGAAAGCTCCGTCAGCCAGGAGACTCCGGAGATCGCGCTGATACGGCGCGCGGACACTGAACTGGTGCAGGCCGCGATTGCACAGCTTGCGCCGGCGTTCCAGGAAGTGATCCTGCTGGCCGATCTGGAAGAAATGAAATACCAGGAAATTGCCGAAGCGCTGGACATACCGATTGGCACGGTAATGTCACGGCTGGCGCGGGCAAGAAAACAAGTGCGCGAGCACATTGTGCTGACGTTGGGCGGCAGAAGGACTGTGGGTGCAAAGTGACAAATTGCGAATGGCGGGAAAAAATCGGCCTGTATGTGGATGGCGAGCTGGAGCCGCGTGCAGAGCAGGCCATCGCCGGCCATCTGCAAAACTGTGCCGATTGCT